>JBBADV010000004.1:0-52500 GCA_041656295.1 Kiritimatiellales bacterium
TAAAAAACAGGCCGGGAAAACCGCCGCTTGACAAACCATAACGAAAGAACTACCCCATGCCCGTCAACGATCAAAAATCAGCACCCCTTCGGTGTCTTTTTTATATGAGGCAATACGCTATTGCTACGTTTTTCTCGTTTGCCGTTCCATGCCTTTCAGTGACGCACCGGAATTGTTCAGATCGCGGTCAATGGCGCGGCGAACAGTGCTGGAGTCAAGCTTGCGCCTGCCGGTTAAAAATTTTTCAAGCAGTCCGGCGAGTTTAACCGGCGCAATGCCCATCGACGAGCCGGTGCGTTTATAGAGCCATTCGCTCCATTCCATGAACGCCGCAAAAACTGCCGGCTGTTTTTTCCAGATCAGCGGCGCGGCATGCGGGAAACGCCCATTGTTCACCGTGATGTCCCAGAAGCGCGCGAAGCGCCGGATTTCCTGCAGTTCAACAAAACTGAGTGTGGCGGTTTGCAGCACATCGTACGGCGGTGCGGTATTATAAACCATCTGCCATTTGACATCGTGCCGTGCAATCGGTGCCCCGTGCAGTTTTTTAAGAATGCCGAGTTGAATTTCCTGCGGTCCGCAGGCATGCAGGCGGTCAAAACCGCCGGCGATGCTTGCGAATGTTTCGCCGGGCAGTCCGGCGATTAAATCGGCGTGCAGATGCACGGAGTTCATGGCCGCGAGTTTGCGGATATTCTGTTCAATTTTCCCGGCGTTGAAGCGCCGGTGAATCCGTTCGGCAACTTCAGCGTTAAAGGTTTGCACACCGGTTTCAAGTTGAAAGAATCCCGCCGGCGCACCGGAGAGAATTTTTTCAAGCGCCGGCGGCAGAATTTCCGGTTCCCATTCAAGGTGCAGCATCATGCCGGCCTGCTGGCGTTCAAGAAAGAAATTCAATACAGCGGCGGCATGCGCAGTGTTGATATTAAAACTGCGGTCGATGAACTTAAAAATACGCGCGCCGCGTGCGATCAGTTTTTCAAACGCCGGGAAAATACGCGCCGGCGGGAAAAAACGGACAGTCTGGTCGAGTGCGGATAGACAGTATTCACAGCCGAACGGACAGCCGCGTGAGGTTTCAACATAGATCCGGCGGTGCGCAATATCATCATCCGTGTATTCATCGTACGGCAGAGCAGTTTTTTTCAAGTCCGCCGGCGCACCGGAAATTATCTTCGGCGGACGGCGCGGGGCAGACATTCCTGTCTGCCCGGAGCAGACAGGAATGTCTGCTCCACAGTTCAGAATATCGCGGCAGAATGTTTCAATGTAGGGCTCACCTTCACCGCGCAACAGATGGTCGGTGAGAGCAATGAGCAGCGAATCGGAATTATCATAGCAGACTTCAGGTCCGCCGATGGCAATTTTTATTTCGGGATGAACGCGCCGGATGATGGCAGCGGTTTCGTAAACGATGATGCGGTTCCAGATATAGACGCTGAAGAGAATGAGTCTCGGTTTTTCTGCCAGCAGTTTTTCGGCGGCGATGTGCGGTGAAATGCGGTTGTCAAATTCGATGATTGCAGACGAATCGTGCAGTGCGCCGAGGTTTGCACGCAGACAGCGCAGGGAGAGTGATGTGTGGGAATAGCGCGCGTTGAATGTTGTGAAAAGGATATCCATGGTTTGATCTTAAGGCCTTTGACAGTTTTTCTGAATCCATTCGAGAAAATCCGGATGGCCGGATTCGACCGGCAGAATGAGAATACAGGGGCATTCATAAGGATGGGAGTGCATCGCCATAGAGCAGTTAGATGATAGTTAAATTCTTATTTTTATTGGGTTCAATCCTTTCAAAATATCCTTATTTTTCCAGTTTTTTTATTAAAAAAAGCGTTTTTCTTAAAATCCAAATTTTTTCTCGACGTTTCATATCAAGGCCATTTAGACAATTTGAATAAAGTTATGAAAACTGAAGTCCGGGGACTGCGAACACCGGGTTGGCCAGTACGATCAGTTTGTATACGCTGATCATGAGCACAGCTTATATCCGCGATCGCGGAATTAATTAAAAAATGTTCGGCAGCGGAATTTTGGACGGATGAGCAGCAGTGCGCCGGCGGAAATGAGCAGGGGAATTGCTGCGAATAAGAAAACTGTATGTGCCGGAACACGGGCGAACAGCAGATTCATGATACTTGGCGCCGCCACATAACCGACGGCTCCCGCCGCAATGGTTGTACCGAGTACTGTACCGGAATAACCGGTGTTTTCCGCTGCGGAAATGCTTACAATCATCGGCCAGGTTCCAGAAATGGCGATACCGGTGAATGTAAACATAACCATACTGATAAGCCAGCTGTGTGCCGCCGGTTGCAGACCGAGTGTAACCGCCGCCAGCAGCAGCAATGTGATGGTCAGCGGAATATGCGGGATGCGCTCAGGAATGGCGGCGCAGGCCCACCGTCCGAGCAGCATACTGAGCCAGAAAATGGATAAAAACGAGATGGCCCGGTGTTCCGGCGCGTGATGGACGGTCTGCAGATACGCATTGGCGTAAATAATAATGCAAGCTTCCGTCAGCACAGAAAAAAACAGCGCACAGCAGGGCAGCAGGAATGATTTTCGTTTTGCAATGATGCCGAGCGCGGCGGGATGGATCCGTTCATCCTGTGCCGGCGCCGGCAGTTTTGTGCACGTGAAAAGCACCGTCAGCAGAGCAGATATTATCGCCACGCCGATAAAATAAATCCGCCAGCTCATGCCGAGCGGCAGCAGCCAGCTCATCAGCGCCGGTCCCGCAATGGCGCCGGCACAGAAAACGATCTGTGAGAGATTCATAAAAAAGCGCCGGCGTTCCGGGTACAGATCGGAGAGTACCGTAGTACTCATGCTTTCAATTACGCCGCCGCCCATGCCCATCAGAATTCCGCCGGTGATTGCCATATTCAAGTTCACTGAGGCAGTCCATGAACCGGCGCCGGCGAGCAGCAGGATGCCGGCGGCCGACAAAACGGCTTTTTTCCCGATGTAATCCGCCAGAATCCCGCAGACAACCGCCGCCAGCAGATAACCGCAGAATTGAAACGCCGCGACCTGTGCCAGTGTTCCGGCGTGAACCTGCAGCGCATCCGCCGCCCGCAGCAGTACAACCGGCAGTGCATTTGATGCAAATGCAAATACGAACAGGGATAACAGGGCTGCTGCTGTGGCAAACTTCAGGTCGCCGGATTTCAATTGTTTCATACGCATCAAGCTACGATACTTCCTTTTTCCCGGGAAGCAGGAATAATTTCTATAATTAGTTTAACAGTATACCTGCGAAATTGATCGTCCGGGTCCAGGTTGAACTGATGGATCTGTTTTTCCGCATTAAAAATGCTGCCGATGCCGGGCGTCAGCTGGTCATGATTATTGATTTTCAATCTTCACGATGCCGGAAAATATGCAATTAACCTTTTATCCGGCGTTTGCAACCCATCCGCGTGTCCAAAAAAAAGGAGATAAATTAGACAGTTTATATTTTTGCATTAACCGGCATTTTTCTTGAAAAATAAGTGCCGTAAAACTGATACAGGAGAAAGAGAATGCGATTTAAAACCAAAACAGGAATTTTTAAAAAATTTTTACTGATATTTCTGTTCGCCGGCTTTGGGTTCGGTCAGACCCCGAAATATGTATTTCTGATGATCGGCGACGGGATGAGCGGTTCACACCGGAGACTGTTTCACGATCAGTTTGGGCCGATGACGCTGGGCACGTTTGAAAAATCAATTCTAACCGGCACGGATAACGTGCAGGGAAAGACAACGGATTCGGCAGCATCCGGTACAGCACTGGCTTGCGGTATTAAGACCTGCAATGGTGCGATTGGGATGAATGCGGATAAGGTTCCGGTGACGGGTCTGGCGAAAATTCTGCAAAATCGCGGCTATAAAATCGGCATCATTTCATCGGTGGGTATTAATGATGCAACGCCGGCGGCGCACTACGGCAACCGCGAACACCGCTCGCTGCACGCCGGGCTGCTTTCCGACATGGCGGCGAGTAACTTTGATTTTTTCGGCATCAGTTCGGTACTTTATCCAAAAGGTTATACGGAAGCGATGTTTGAGGCGCGGATGCGGCGCAGCGGCTATGAGTTTTGTCGCGGAGCCGAATTATTCAACTTAGATCCGGCGAAAAAGAACGCGGTGATGTCGTCGATGGATCCGGACTGGCCGGCGCAGACACGTAACGGGCCGTCGCTGGCGGAGTATACGCGCGAAGCGGCGAAGCTGCTGAAAAACGATATCGGCTTTTTTATGATGGTTGAAGGCGGTGCAATCGACCATCGTGCGCACAATAATGATTCCGCCGGAATTATCCGTGAAATGGCGGAGTTTGACCTGGCAGTAGCCGCGGCGGTTGAATTTTATAATCAGTATCCGGCTGAAACGCTCGTTGTGGTTACCGCAGATCACGATACCGGCGGAATTATTTTTGAAGAGGATAAATCCGCCGCGCCGGGATTTTGGACAAGCCAGACGATGAAGCTGCTGGATATGGAGCCGGTGATGGAGCAGATGAAAAACTCCGGCGCCGGACTCGATGCGCTGGTTGAGTGGTGCGTGAAAAACACCGGACTTGAAGACCTGACCGCTGACGAAACGGCGCGCATCATGCAGGCGGCGAATTATTACGTGCATGGCGGACTGACTGCTGAAGATAAAATGACCGGCTACGGCCGGTATAATCCGCTGGCGGTGGAAGTAATGCGCGTGCGCGATACGCGCAACGGTTTCCGCTTTACAACGTTCGGCCACACCAGCCGGAAAATAATTACGAACGCCAAAGGCTCCGGCGCCGGATTGTTTACTGAACCGCTGGAAAACAGTGATATTCCGCACCGGATTGCAACCGCAATGCTCGGCCGTAACGACGAATTAATTTCCGGCGCAAAAACAATACCGTTTCCGCCGAACGAAGCGATGGATTATATTGCATTGCAAAGCGCAACGCCGGAATCGCTCATGCTCCGTGCCGGACTGATGAGCGAGCAGAATCTGAGATTCACGCTGTCGGCGGGAGAAAACGTTGTTGAGCAGAAAGAATTTTACGGCGCATCCGGCCGGATCATATTTTCGGATTTAACGCCGGATACAGACTATACAGTTCGCTGCGAATCCGGCGCCGGAAAAGTACAAAAACTGACCGCGCGCACTTTAAAACAGCCTGCCGGAAAAAAACTGATGAGCCTTGCGATTATCAGCGACCCGCACGTTTCACTTTTTCCGGATAATCCGGCAAGTCGTATGCACTCGCTCAGCGTCGATATTCTGACCGGTATTGTAAACGACCTTAACCAGTCCGGTTGTGAACTGCTGCTGCTGCCCGGCGATCTGACCGATAAAAGCCGGGAGGAGGAACTCGAAGCGGTTGAAAACGTGCTGTCCGGCGCCCGAATGCCGTTGATTGCGACGAAAGGAAATCACGATCAGGCCGAGGGCGGATTTGCCGAAAAATGGGAACAGCTGTTCGGCGCGCCCGCCGGAATAAAAACCATTTCCGGCATACAGTTTGTATGGCTGGATACGAATGACGGCAGACTGAACAAACCGTGGAACGCCGGTGTGATCAAGCAGCTCGACGAAACCAAACCGGCCGTCATTATTTCGCATTATCAGTTAGTGCCGGACAAAGCGATTGCGCCGCGCGATGCCGATGCCGGAATCCATGACGCAAAAAATTTCCGGTGCCGTTCAATGCTCAAAAAAATCGCACGCAGCAGATCGATCATTTATGTCGGCCACAAAAACATTGCGAGTATTGCCATGCTCGGCAACGCACCGCAGTTTAACTGTCCGCAAACCACTCAGTTTCCGAACGGCTACCTGGCTGCCGAAATTTATGAATCAGGAATCCAGCAGTGGTTTGTTCCGGGTACGGATCCGTACCGCGAAGAATATTCGCGGCGGCTGGATTCTTCGAGTCAGCGGACGGAGACACCGTTCCGCGATGCAAATTCATTTACGGTCTGGAACCGGTTCGTTCCGTGGCCGAAAAATTAATTTTTAGCAGTTATGAAAAATGTTGTGTTTATCGGCGGATGGGGGCACTGGTTTGAGGCGGCGAATGAATTCAGCGTGTGCAGCGATGTCTGTTTTTCCGGCGCCGCGCCGGCGTATGCCGGTGAAGAACTTTCCGGTGTGGTGAACCATCCGGCGCTTGCCGGAATTCCGGTGTTTAACAGTGCCGATGAGTTGTTTAAAAACGTGGCGGCGGATATTGCAGTGATCAGCACGCGCCCCGGAAATATTGCGGCGACAGTGATTTGTGCGGCGGATGCCGGGTGTGATGTGATCGCCGAAAAACCGGTCGGGATCACGTTCGATGAAGTGGATGCGGTGGAGACGGCGCTTAAAAAAAATAACGTGCGTTTGATGGCGATGTTTTCAATGCGCGCCGATCCGGTTTTTCAAACCGCGAAACGGCTGGTGAACGAAGGCGCCATTGGAATGCCGGTGCTGGTGAATGCGCGCAAGTCGTATAAATTCGGCGATGAAACAAAACGTCCGGACTGGTTCGGTGAACGTGCTGTTTACGGCGGAACATTTCCATGGGTCGGCATTCATGCGCTGGATATCATCCGTTTTACGACCGGTTTGAAAATGACACAGGTCGCGGCGCTGCAGAATAATTTTATACATCCGGCACTGCCGGCATGCGAAGATTCATGTGCCGGGCTTTTTATGCTGAGTAACGGCGCACCGGCAACGGTAAGCATAGATTATTTCCGTCCGGCGTCTGCCGGAACGCATGGCGACGACTGGGTACGGATTGTCGGCACCGGCGGAATTATTGAAGCGCGCTCAAATGAAACCAGCGTTACTCTTTTGAAAGACGGAAAAACTCCGGAACCGGTTGAACTGGATATTCCGGCGCCGCTGTATCTGCCTTTTATCGAAAACAAAAATGCGCTGACGAATACGGCCGATGCACTTGAACTGACTCGCGCCGGATTATGCGCGCGGCAATCGGCGGATGAGCAGAAAATTATTAATATCAATAAACAATGACTGGATTTTCAGAACATTTTTAAAAATTAATAATGGAGCAATGAACATTGAACATTAAAAATTTACCATTGAATATAGCCATGATCGGTTGCGGCGGATATTCCGGCACGCTGCGTTCTGCGATCAGTAAAATTCCGGAACTCGGGCGTCTGATCGCCGTGACCACCCGAAATGCGGAAAACGATGCCGCGCAGGAGTGTACTGCTGCCGGGGTTGCGATATACAAGGATGTTGATGATCTGTTCAAACACATTACGCCGCAGACCTGTTCTGCGATTGTCATCCCGACCGGCATCGACAGCCATTTTGAATATACCAAAAGAGCGGTTGAAAACGGCTTCCATGTGATGCTGGAAAAACCGCCCGTCGCAACGGTTCAGGAACTGGATAAGCTGATCGAACTGCAGCGGCATACCGGTAAGTGGATTTTTGTTAATTTCCAGCATCTGTTCACCTCGTCTACTGCTGAGATAAAAAACCGGGTGATGTCCGGTGAGTTCGGCCCTGTTAAAAGTGTGCATGCGCACGCGCTCTGGCGGCGTCCGGAAGAATATTTCCGGCGCAATGTGTGGAGCGGGAGACTGCGTATAAACGGCGGCTGGGTGCTGGACGGAACCGTTGGGAATCCGCTGGCACATTTGATGGCGGAGGCGCAGTATCTGGGGAATTCCGGCGCCGGTATGCTCGTGCCGGCAAGGATTCAGGCGGAGTTGTATCACGCAAACACAATTGAAAGCGAAGATACGAGCGCCGTTCGAATTCAGGCGGACAACGGAGTGAAACTGTTTTTTAGTGCCAGCCTGGCGACTGGAGAGTTTGGTACGACAGTCTGTGAAATCTATACCGAAAATGCGAAAATTACACTGACGGAATACCGGCTGGTCGATATTGAATTTAACGATGGACGGAAAGAGTACCATGATTTTACAGAAAAAGATGACGGGGTGTTCAGTCGAACAGCGATGCTGAGCTCAATGATCCGCAGCATCAACGGCGAGCCTCCGTTGATCACAGTTGAAGAGTGCCGTCCGTTTATGCTGGCGTGGAACGGTGCGTTTGAATCAGCCGGCATTCCGTCGGCGATCGGCGCGGAGTTTATGACGATTGAACAGCGGGGTCAAAGCACATTCCGGTGTATAAAAGACATTGCCGGCCATGTCAGAAAAATGGCCGGTGAAGGTCTTATGTTCTCCGAGGCCGGAATTCCGTGGGCCAGCCCCGGGCAGCTCGTAGACATGCGGAATTATACGCACTTCCCTTCGCTCAATTACGGGTTGATCGAATTGGGAAAAATGCCGGCGTCCCGGCGTGGGCCGGAAAAAGATTCATAAAAAATCCGTATCGCCGGACATTTGTGGTTTTATCTGCGCACCGGAAATTTTGCAGGGAGATTTGGCGGCAAGGTATTATACCGGCTGTATTGCGGCATACATATCGCCGCTCGAAGCGACCTTGCGCAACGCAGTTCTTCATACCACTTGCCGGTCAGTTAATCGAATTGAGTATTTGTTTTGCGGCTTTTTTAAACCACTATCCTGCGGTCCGGTTGAAGCCGGGAGGCCTGCAACTGCTGCATAGGAAAATTTTACTTTTGTAATATCTGTTTTACAGTACAGTTTTTGAATGAATAAGACAGTAAAAATGGCGGATATCGCCCGTGAAGCGGGCGTCTCTATCGCAGCGGTTTCACTGGCGCTTAATAATCATGCCCGTGTTTCAGCGGAAACAAAAAAACGTATTTTACGTATTTGTGAAAAAAGAGGTTATCAGATTAACTCCGCCGCCCGGGCGCTGGCCGGATACAGAAATCCTGCAGAGAATAATCAACCGGTGTATATTGGTACACTGGCGCTGCTTGAAAGTGAACAGCTTGCAAAAATTATTCGTCCCAGCAGTGATACCCAAAATGAACGCCGGCAGTTTACTGAGGCCTGCCGGCGGATGGGCTACCGGATGGATCATTTTGTTGTTGGCGAAACAGCGCCGGCGCAGCGTGCGCTGGGACGCACACTGCTTTCCAGAGGAATTCATGGATTATTGATTTACGGGTTCCATTCCGATTTACACACATGGGGAATCGGCTGGGAGAATTTTGCCGCGGTTGCCTATGCCAGTTCTGTTACGGAACGTTTTATTCATAATGTAATGAGCAGTTCCTATCAGGATGTGTTTTCAGCGATGCTTACTCTGCGCGAACGGGGATATCTGCGTCCCGGATATGTCATGAATCTGCCGTTTTTTCAGCCCTGGGCGGCAGGGTATGCCTATGCCGTGGATAATGTGAAATTCCAGCAGATACCGAAATTGATTATGGACGGGACGCTGGAGCGTTCTCAGTGGAAGAAAAAATTTTTGAACTGGTTTAAAAAATATACGCCGGACGTCATCGTCTCCGGATGCAACAAATTAATCCCCGAAATTTTCGCGGAAGAAAATATTCGCATGCCGGATGATGTAGGGTATTTAAGCGTTGATTCATGGGATAGCGTCCGGCATTTGTCCGGACTCCATCAGTTGCGGGAAGAGGCGTATCGCATCCTGGTAGATATCCTGCACGGAATGTTGCGGCGTAATGAACTCGGTCCGCCTGCGCAGCCGTATTGCATTCAAATACCATCGGTATGGAATGAGGGCACGACACTGATCCGGGAAAATTGAACAGTTTTGTGTATAGAATAGCGGTAAAACTCCGCTACTGCGCGTTAACGCAAATTTTGTTATTCAAATGTCATCAGTCATAAAAACTGAATTGCTCCGTATCTTATTCGCTGCATTATCCTTTTTCTAGGTGAAAGTGATTTTTAAAAACCGGATATCCTGCTCAGATAAACAAGGCTTTGAGGGGATTATTAAAAAAATCCATTTATATCTGCGTTACCGGCGGTTATATTTCCGGTATGAATAATTTGCTTAATGAAAAAACAGCAGTTGAAAATTTAATGGAACTGCTGGCAGCTGACGGACCAAGCGGCCGTGAAGGCCCGGTGGCAAATGCGGTTAAAAACCTGCTGTTAAATTCCGGCGTTAAACAGGCATGGATCCGCGAAAACGCCGGCAAAGCACGTCTGCCGAAACACTTTGAAATCGGTAATCTGATAGTAAAAATTCCCGGCACGGTGAAAGCGCCGCGTATTATGTTTTCGGCGCATCTTGACACAGTCCCGCTGTGCCGCGGCGCAGTTCCGGTGCTTAAAGGAAATCATATTATTCCAAAAGAAAAAACCGGGCTGGGCGGCGACAACCGTGCGTCGGTCGCCGCCATCGTTTCGGCGGTGCAAACTGTATTGAAAAATGATCTGCCGCGTCCGCCGCTCACCCTGCTCTTCACTGTCGGCGAGGAAAACGGATTGCACGGCGCCAAAGCATTTCGTCCGGCGGACGGCGGAAATCCGGCGATGTGTTTTAATATTGACGGCAGTGGCGAGCACGGCGGAATTATCGGCGCACTCGGCGCGGTACGCTGGACGGCAGAAATTCACGGCAGGAGCGTGCACGCCGCGGTAAATCCGGAGGGCGGAATTTCGGCTGCCGTGATTGCGGCAAATGCCGTTTCAAAACTGAAAGCGGACGGCTGGTTCGGGAGGATTAATAAAAGCGGTATTTCCGGTACGGCGAATGTCGGCACGATGAACGGCGGTGAAGCGGATAACCAGGTAATGGATTTTATGGTGGTCACCGGCGAGTGCCGGAGCCATTCATCGGCGTCGCTGAAAAAGATCTATACGGCGTGGCAAAAAGCATTTGAGCAGGCGGCGTATGCGCAGAAAAACAGCTCCGGCAAGCGCGGTTCGGTGATGTTCTCAGTGATGAGTGATTACCGCAGCTTCCGCCTGAAAACCGGCGCGGCGGTAGTAAAACGCTTCTTGCGCGCTGCTCCGCAGGCCGGGCGCAAAGCGTATACTGAAGTGATCAGTGCCGGTCTGGATGCAAATATTCTGAACGAAAAGGGAATTCCCACCGTCACATACGACGCCGGAAATTATCATGCGCATTCATTGAATGAATATGTGAATATCCCGCGCTACCTGGAAGCGTGCCGGTTAACGGAAATTCTGATGACGGAGACAATGTGAAAAAACTGATCTGTTTATATGCGACATTCTTCTCATCGCTCACCTTTGGCGGTGACTTTGCATTTAAACTCTATGCTCAGTTTAAATCCGGCGCCGGCAGTTTCTCCTTTTCGCCGGCAAGTATTGAAACCGCACTGTCAATGACACGCGAAGGCGCTGACGGAAATACATTGCAACAGATGAGTCTGCTGCTGCCGGAATTTACACCGTTCCCGCAAACCGGCAATGATATCACGCTGAACAGCGCCAACGCGCTGTGGATTGGCAATTTGCTGACAGTAAAAGAGAGCTTTAAAAACACTGTTATTGAAAAATATGATGCTGAAATCCGCACTGCCGACTTTGCCAATAATGCGAACGGTGAACGGCAAAAAATCAATTTCTGGGTTGAAGAAAAAACAAATGAAAAAATTAAAGAGCTGCTCGCTGCCGGCTCGGTAGCGCCGCTGACACGGCTGATCCTGGTAAATGCAATTTATTTTAAGGGCGACTGGCTGCACGCGTTCGATAAAGAGTGCACTGAACCGGCGCCGTTTCATACCGCGTCCGGCGCCGTTACCAATGTGCTGATGATGGCGATGAAGCCGGCGCAGTTTAATTATATGGAGAATGAAACGTTTCAGTTGATTGAACTGCCATATAAAGGCGAAGAACTCTCCATGCTGATTGTCCTGCCGAAACATGCCGCCGGACTTGAAAAAGTTGAAGCGGGATTTTCCGATGCCGCGCTGCAAAACTGGATTCAAAGTATGCAGTCGAAAGAGATCAGTGTGTTTCTGCCAAAATTTAAAATTGAAACAGAACTTTCCAGTCTGAAAAAAACATTGTTAGTATTAGGCTTGATCGATGCATTTGATCCGCACACTGCCGATTTTTCAAACATCAGCACCGAAAACCTGTTTCTCTCCGACGTCGTTCATAAAGCCTTCGTACAGGTCGACGAAGAAGGCACCGAAGCCGCCGCCGCAACCGGAGTTATTGTGCGTGCCATGGCATTTCATCAGCCGGTAGAATTCCGCGCTGACCGTCCGTTTATCTTCATTATCCGTCACAACGAAACCGGCGCCCTCCTCTTCATGGGGCGCGTATTTAATCCGGCTTAACACATTTTGGTTGTATTGAATGTGGGGCAGACTTTCCAGTCTGCCCTTTTTCATTGCGTTTCTTACTTTGCTTTACACTCATCATTCTTTTAAAGTAACGCGAAGGATTTAAATTATGCTTGCAAAAGTTTTTTCCGGCGCGGTGTACGGTGTAGATGCCTATACTGTTGAAATTGAAGTAAACAGCGGTCACGGTGAGCCGAAAACATATTTGGTCGGGCTGCCGGATACAGCGGTAAAAGAAAGCACGTTTCGTGTTTATACCGCGCTGATTAATTCCGGCTTCGCCCTGCCGCAAGGCGTAACAACTATTAACCTTGCGCCGGCGAGTATTAAAAAAGAAGGCCCGAGTTTTGACCTGCCGATTGCGCTCGGAATTCTCGCGGCGGAAAATGATATCAAGCCTGATCCGCTCAACCGCGCGTGTATTATTGGTGAACTCGCTCTTTCCGGCGCAGTACGGCGCGTGCGCGGTGTTCTGCCGATCACGCTTGCAGCACGTGATGCCGGCCGCAAAGCGATTCTTGTGCCGGAGGAAAATGCCGAAGAAGCGGCGGTGGTTGACGGCATTAAGGTGTTCGCTGTAAAAAACCTGCGCGAAGCGGCGGATTTTTTAAATATGGAACTCACACTCAAACCGCACGAAGTTGATTTGACAGCAACATTCGCGACGCATAATCAGTACGCGGCCGATTTTGAAGATGTGAAAGGTCAGGAATACGCCAAGCGCGCGATTGAAATCGGAGTTTCCGGCGGACATAATCTGCTGATGATTGGCTCGCCGGGCACCGGGAAAACGATGCTGGCAAAACGGATTCCCTCGATTCTGCCGCCGATGACGCTCACCGAAGCACTCGAAACCACGAAGATTCACAGCATCGCCGGTAAACTCGGCGCACATGAATCGCTGATCGCGACGCGCCCGTTTCACGCACCGCATCATACGGTTTCCGACGCCGGACTGCTCGGCGGCGGCACCCATCCGGTGCCCGGTGCAGTGAGTCTGGCGCATAACGGCGTTCTGTTCCTTGACGAACTGCCGGAATTTCACCGCAATGCGCTCGAAGTATTGCGGCAGCCGCTCGAAGACGGAGTTGTCACCATTGCACGCGCAGCGGCAAGTGTTACCTTCCCGTGCCGGTTTATGCTCGTTGCCGCCATGAATCCAACACCGGACGGATACTTTCCGGACGACCCGCGCTCAACATCTTCACCGCTGCAAATTCAGCGCTATCAAAACCGGATTTCCGGTCCGCTGCTTGACCGCATTGATATTCACATCGAGGTGCCGCCGGTGGATTATCAAAAGCTCGCCGGACTTGAAAAGGGCGAACCGTCCGCCGCAATCCGCGAACGCGTGATTGCCGCACGAAAAATTCAGCAGGAGCGTTATGCGCACGAAAAAACCGTGCATTGCAATGCCGGCATGCAGCCAAAACATTTAAGGAAATTCTGCCGGCCCGATTCCGGCGCCGCACAGCTTTTAAAAACGGCTGTCACCGATATGAACTTCAGCGCGCGCGCCTACGACCGGATTCTAAAAGTTGCGCGCACCATCGCCGATCTTGTCGGCGCGGAAGACATCGGCACCGAACACATCGCCGAAGCCATTCAGTACCGCACACTTGACCGGATGACCGGAAAGTAAAGTGGAAGAGGCTTCCAGCCTCTGGCCAGCGGCAGGATGCCGCTTCTACTATTTGTATTCTTTCGTGCGGGGCAGCAGTGCGGCGGAGTTGAGCACAACAGTAACGGAGGACAGATTGTGCAGCAGTGCGCCGGAAACCGGATCCAGAATTCCAAATGCGCTGAGAATGATCGCCGCAAAACTGATGGTGAGCGACAGCGCCATATTGGCGCGGATTTTAAACATGACGACGCGTGAAAATTTTACGAGTCCGCTGATGAGTGAAACATTGTCGTTCAAAAATGCAATGTCAGCAGTTTCAACAGCAAGATCAGAGCCGAGCGCGCCCATGGCAACAGAACAGTTGGCGAGCGCCAGTGCCGGTGCATCGTTTACGCCGTCGCCGAGCATACAAATCCGTGCGCCGGAATCCCGCAATGCTTCAACTTTGGCGGCTTTATCAGCGGGCAGCAGTGAATGATAGAAGTCGTCGATGCCGACGGCAGCGGCGACACGGTGTGCGGCACGTTCGTTATCGCCGGTGAGCATGACAGTTTTGCAACCGGCGCGTTTCAATGTCTCAACTGCTCCGGCGGCGCCGGGCTTTATGGTGTCGGACAGTGAAATAATTCCGGCGAATTTTCCGGCAGCAACTGCGCAAACGAGCGTTTCCCCCTGCTCCAGCCGTTCGGCAGCAAATGCGGCGCCGGCGGAGTAATCGGTACCGGATTTTTGCAAAGCATCAAATGAGCAGACGAGCACATGAATTCCGTTCACGGTACACTCGATGCCGATTCCGGCAAGCGACTTTGTATCTTCCGGCACCGGGATTTCAATTCGCTCTTTGGCATAGCCGAGAATGGCTTTGGCAATCGGATGCTCGGAGTACAATTCAGCGCCGGCGCACAGTTTCAGCAGTTCATCGTCATCCATGCCGAATGCCTTAACGGCTTTGACGGTAAGCCGTGCCGCAGTAAGCGTGCCGGTTTTGTCGAAAACAACGGTGTCGATATGCGACATTTCTTCGAGTGCTGCGCCGCTTTTAATCATGATGCCGCGATGCGAGGCATTACCGATTCCGGCAGCAATCGCCGTCGGTGTTGCCAGCCCGAATGCGCACGGACAGAAAACAACCAGAATGGTTACGCCGCGAATGACCGCATCGAGCGCCGGCACGCCAAGCGCCAGCCAGGCAAAGAAAAATACGAGCACGGAAATGATGATAGCGGACGGAACAATTGCTGCCGCCCATTTGTTGGCGATGCGAACCACCGGCGCTTTTTTGCTGTTGGCTTCCTCGACGAGCTGGATAAGTCTGGCAATCGCGGTGTCACCGGATTTTTTCTGTACGCGCACAATCATGGATCCGGATTTATTCCACGTTCCGGCGAGCACTGTATCGCCGGTGTTTTTTTCCGCCGGAACTGATTCGCCGGTCATACTCGATTGATCAACCGCGCCGCCGCCCTCAATAATCTCACCGTCCACCGGAATCATATCGTTCGGGCGTACGAGCACGATGTCGCCGATCTGCAGCGAATCGACATTGACAGATTCAAATTCGGCGCCGTTTTTTTTCAATGCCTGCTTCGGCGTCAGCGTTATTAAACTGCGCACGCCGGCGCGCGTTTTGGAAAGCGTCCGCGCTTCGATCAGTTCGCCGAGCGCCATTAAAAATGCAATTTCACCGGCGGCAAAAATATAGCTGTGCGCGTGCCCGCCGAGCGATTCATTAAACATCGTCATCACCTGCAGCGCGATGGATGCAAACATGGCAAGCGTGATAAGCATTGGCGATGTAATCCGGCGCGCCTTCGCCGCGCGCCAGGCTGACCGGGCAATCGGCCAGCCGCAGAAAATAACGGAAAACCACGACGGATCGGTTATTAATGGGAAGAACGGAACATGAATGTGAAAATGAGAAATTAAAAAACTCAACACCAATGACACCAGCGCAATAATCAGAATGATGCCGTCGCGCAGCATTGTATTTTTTTCAGAGTCCGCCGCCGGAGTTTTTGTTGAACAGCAGGCGCCGCAAGTTTCTTTTTTTTGATGTTTCACGGCGTCCTTTATTTTACCTTTTTCAGATGCTCAATCAGATCGTCAACAAGCTTGTCATTTTTATCCACCAGCGCTTCGCGGATACAGCCTTTTAGATGATCGTTCAGCACATTCACCCAGACGCCGTGCAGCGCACCGGAAACGGACGAAATCTGCCGGAGCACATCAATGCATTCACGATCCTCTTCGATCATCTTCTGCAAGCCGCGCGTCTGGCCTTCAATACGCCGCAAACGGCTGATAATTTTTTTCTTCTCCGCATCACTCCGACAAACCGGTCCCGGACTCATCACAGACTCCTTGCATATAGTAGATAGAGGTATACCCTATTTTATTTTTAAGGCATGTCAACTATTGTGATGTGTTTTTTAACCGCGGATATCACGGATATAAACGGATTCTAAACACGAATTAAATTTTAGGCGGGATTAATAAGATCGGCAGGATTTGGTTTTAAATGGAGAATAGGACCATCATTACTTTCTATGTAATGTCTTGATCCGTTTATATCCGTGATATCCGCGGTTAAAACATTCGTTTTAAATTATGAAATGCGCCCGGAGGTCACATTCCACCTTTCATTCGCGTCAATTAGCGTTTACTCGCGGTTGCTTTTTTTCCAATCGGCGATTTGCTGAACGTCTTTGTCGCCGCGACCGGAAATATTGATAACGATGATGTTATCTTTGGTAAATTGCCCGGCGTTTTGAATGACCCACGCGACAGCGTGCGCACTTTCAAGCGCCGGCAAGATTCCTTCCCACTGCGTGAGCCGGTCAAAGCCGTTAATGGCGTCGACATCTTCGACGTATGTGTATTCAGCACGTTTTATATCGTTCAGCAGCGCGTGTTCAGGACCGACAGATGCATAATCGAGCCCGGCGCTGACGGAGTGCGTCGGCAGAATCTGTCCCTCATCGTCCTGCAGTACATAACTTTTTGAACCTTGCAGTATGCCGATGCTGCCGCCGGCGAAGCGCGCGGCGTGTTTGCCCGGTATAATTCCGAGTCCGCCGGCTTCCACGCCGATCAGGCGCACAGCTTGATCTTTGATGAAGGGATGAAAAATTCCAATGGCGTTACTACCGCCGCCAACACATGCAACGATGGCATCCGGCAGCCGCCCTTCTGCTGTTAAAATCTGCCGGCGCGCTTCTTTGCCGATAACGCTTTGAAAATTGCGTACAATAAGCGGATACGGATGCGGTCCGAACACCGTGCCAAGAACATAATGCGAGTCCGGCAGATTGCTGACCCAGTCGCGCATCGCATCATTGATAGCTTCTTTCAAGGTCTGCTGTCCGGCGGTAACGGCAATCACTTCCGTGCCGAGGCTTTGCATGCGGAATACGTTAAGTGCCTGCCGTTCCATGTCGACTTTGCCCATATAAACGGTGCACCGCATCCCGAACAGTGCGGCGGCGGTGGCAGTGGCGACGCCGTGCTGTCCGGCGCCGGTTTCTGCGATCAGCCGTGTTTTACCGAGCCGCCGCGCGAGCAGTGTTTGTCCGATAACATTATTAATTTTGTGTGCGCCGGTGTGATTGAGATCTTCGCGTTTCAAATAAATTTTGGGGCCGAGCGCTTCCGTCATTCGCCTGGCGAACCAGAGCGGCGACGGACGCCCGACGTATCCGCGCAGATAGAATTCGAGTTCTTTTTTAAATGCCGGATCTTTTTGTGCCGCTTTATAAACTTCAGTGAGCTCACGCAGCGGTTCAATGAGCGTTTCAGGAACGAAGATTCCTCCGTACTGTCCAAAGTGTCCAAGCCTGTCCGGTTGTGTCGGTTTCATTTTCTGACATTCCAGATAAACTGTTTTACGGCGCGTATATCTTTCACGCCGGGTTCAATTTCAACGCCCGAACTCACATCCACGCCCCAGGGTTGCACAACCTCAATGGCATCGCACACATTTCCGGGAGTCAACCCTCCGGCAAGCATAACCGGTATATTAAACTGTTTCCGGGCGGCGAGTGCGGTCTCGAAGTCGACAGGTTTTCCGGTGCCGCCGATTTTTTCCGGATCGAATGAATCAACCAACAGAATCTCCGGCGCCGGTGAAACAGCGCGCAAAACCTCTTTACCGGGGGCTGCCCCGATGCGCGGCGCGAGCCAGACCTCAAGCCCTTCAAACAATGGACGGTCGAGTTTCCAGTCGTTCGAGCGCATATGAATCTGAATGACATCCAGATGGCAGATGCGTGCGATTTCTTCCGCTTCTTCGGCGGCCGGCTCAACGAAAACGCCGACGCGCCGGATTTTTTCCGGCACATTGCCGAACCAGCCGGCGACCTGCTCAGGACGAACATAACGTTTGGAATCCGGATAGAAGACGAAGCCGACAGCATCCGGCTCTAAAGCACAGATCTGCTCCAGGTCTTTTCGGGAGCAGATTCCGCAGATTTTAATAAAAACACTCATGAGACTTGTCGAACGTCGAAGGTCTCAAACCCCAAGGCCGGTTGTTGACGTTCGACTTTTACCTTTCGGACCGGCAACCTTTTTATCCTTCTGCAATCTCTTCCGCGAGTTCTTCCGCCAGTTCTTCGGCGGCGTCAAAAGCCAGCTCGCGGCGCGCGGCGGCTTCGTGCGTACGCTGTCCGTCAGCCCACGCAACACGGATATCGTGAATGCCGATAAACCCAAATGCGGTTTCAATTTGCGGGCTCAGCGCGTCACGGCGGTCGCCCTCTTTATATATGCCGCCGGAAGCGACGAGCAGAATCAGCGTTTTAATGTTATGCAGCGGCTGATTGCCTTCGTCAGTAATTTCAAAGAGAAACCCCGGCGCCAGGATCTGATCCATCCAGGCTTTCATCACGCCCGGCGCGGAAAAGTTCCACATCGGCATCGTCAGCACGAGCACGTCCGTTTTTTTCAGCTCGTCGGTCTGTTTCTGGGTGTAATTGGCGGCGGCTTCTTCGGCGCGGCTCGGTTCATAAGCGGGATCGTCCACCGGCATCCACATGCGACGGAACAGATCGTTTGAATAATACGGCGGTTTGTCCTGATAAAGATCAACATTATTCAGTTCCACATCGGGACTGAGTTCCAGCAGCTTGCCGAAAAACCGCGCTGCAAGCTGTTTAGAAGTGGATTGCTCGACCGGCTTTGGATTGGCGCACACATGTAAAATATTCATCTGTTGAATCTCCTGTTCGGTTAAAATGAAGGGATTACCGTACAGCGGTGCAGCCTTTCGCACAAGCGTTAATACAATAACAGCTGCCGATTTTTCGATCGCGAATGTGCTCAACACGATGTAAATACCTTTCTTTTCACCAGAGCTGCGTGCTATCGTTTAACTTGTGTTTTACTGGATTTAATTGCTGATTCGGCGGACTCCGCCGGAATAAATTTTTACAATGAACGTTGATCTGTTTGATTTTGAACTGTCCCGCGAGCTGATTGCCGATCGCCCGGCGGATCCGCGTGATTCCGCGCGCCTGCTCGACTTAACCGGTACCGGTTTTTCTGATCGTATCGTACACAACCTGCCGGAACTGCTGCAGCCCGGCGATCTGCTCATCGGCAACAATACCAAAGTCATTCCGGCGCGGCTCGACGGGCGGCGCGGTGCTGTTTGTATTGAAGCGACGCTTCATATGCGTGCGGCAGACGACGAATGGTTTGCTTTTGCAAAACCGGGTAAGCGCTTAAAAGAAGGACAGCGTATCGAGTTCGCCGGTGATTTTTCGGCAGAAGTGACCGGAAAATGTGCAGACGGTTCAATCCGGCTGAAATTCAATGCCGGCGGCGCAGAATTTTTCCGGCAGCTTGAAACATACGGACGCATGCCGCTGCCGCCGTATATCCGCCGCAAAAAAAATGATGCGCAAACGGCTGCCGACCGCAAAAATTATCAGACGGTTTTCGCAGAACACGAAGGTGCGGTTGCTGCGCCGACCGCCGGCCTGCATTTTACGCCGGAATTGTTTGCTGCGCTGAACGCACGCGGCATTCAATTTGAAACCGTCACACTGCACGTCGGCGCCGGCACATTTCTGCCAGTGAAAGCGGATGACACAGACGACCATAAAATGCATGCGGAGTGGGGAACAGTTTCACCGGCGGTGGTTGAAAAAATTCATGCTGCACGCGCTGCCGGCGGGCGGATCGTCGCTATCGGAACCACTTCACTGCGGCTGCTTGAAAGTGCTACACCGGCGCAAAAAAAAATCCAGCCGTTCACCGGCGAAACTGATATTTTTATCACACCGGGATATCAGTTTAAAATTGTTGATCTGCTGCTGACCAACTTTCATCTGCCGCGTTCAACGCTCTTTATGCTCGTTGCTGCGTTTGCAGGGCTCGACCGTATACACGCCGCTTACGAACATGCCAAACAAACCGGCTACCGGTTTTACTCATACGGCGATGCCTGCCTGTTAAAGTTGCAAACCTGACAACGCATCGTATTGCAACATTTTACTCAACCTGTTATAAATGGAGAATCAGTGCAATTCAGATATCAAAAACTGACACAGGACGGCGCAGCAAGGCGCGGAAAATTGTTTACAGCGCACGGCGAGGTTGATACGCCGGCATTTATGCCCGTCGGGACTGCCGCCACTGTAAAAGGTATGCTGCCGGAGCAGGTCGCCGAAACCGGCGCGCAGATTCTGTTAGGCAACACCTATCATCTTATGCTGCGTCCCGGTGCCGAACGCGTTACGCGGCTCGGCGGACTGCACCGCTTCATGAATTGGGATAAACCCATTCTCACTGACTCCGGCGGTTTTCAAGTTATGTCGCTGGCAAAGCTACGCAAAATCACGGAAGAGGGCGTAACATTTCAGTCACACATCGACGGCAGCCGGCACGAACTCACGCCGGAGCGTTCCGTCAAAATTCAGCATCTGCTCAACTCAAACATCACCATGGCATTTGATGAATGTACACCGTTTCCGGCAGATGAAACAACGGCGGCGGAATCTATGCGCCTTTCTATGCGCTGGGCCAGACGCTCACGCGCCGCATTTCTGCCGCGCGAGGGGTACGGGATTTTCGGCATTGTACAGGGCAGCGTCTATTCCGAACTCCGGCAGGAATCCGCCGCTGCATTAAAAGAGATCGGTTTCGACGGGTATGCAATCGGCGGACTCGCCGTCGGCGAAGGGCAGGACCTCATGTTTGAAATGCTCGAAAAAACGATACCGCATCTGCCGGAAGACCGCCCGCGTTATCTGATGGGTGTCGGCAAACCGCCGGATCTTGTCGGCGCCGTACTGCGCGGCGTGGATATGTTCGACTGTGTACTGCCGACGCGTTCGGGACGCACTGCGCAAGCCTTTACGCGCCGCGGTACTGTCAACATGATGAACGCGCGGCATGCCGACGATCCGCGTCCGATTGATCCTGACTGCCACTGCTATACCTGCCGGAAAACCAGCCGCGCTTACATTTACCATCTGCTCAAATGTCAGGAAATGCTTGGGCCTATGCTGTTAACACGCCACAACCTGCATTATTATCAGGAACTCATGGCCGGTCTGCGCACCGCGATTGAGCAAAACCGGTTAACTGTTTTTGCCGCCGAATTTACGGCGCAATACAATTCCGGCGACATTGAGGTGTATTGACGAAAAACACACCGCAAATCATCTGCAGAATTTACGCGCCGATTAATGAAAACATGAAACCGGATGGAACCGGCGCGGCGAACGCATGCACGGTTCCGTCGATTCCGGCGACAAAAACTGCATTGCCGGAAACTGCGACTGAGGACGTAATCGGCGTTCTTACATCATAGCTCCACTGTTCGGCGCCGGTGCTGAAATCGAGCGCACAAAACCGTCCGGACGGCGCGCCAAAATAAACCGTCTCGCCTGCGACAACCGGCGAACTCATGATTGCGCCCTTCCCGCGTCCGCCGATAGAAACCGGCGTTGTTCCGGTGCCGGAAAATGTCCACAGCGTTTCGCCGGAGTTTTTATCGAGACAGAGAATTTTTCCGTCCGGTGTGCCGGCAACTAATTTTCCGGCGGAAACCGCCGGCGAAGAAAATCCCCACAGCGCGCCGGAACTGCTGAGCGCTTTTGTCCATTGCGTTTCACCGGTAACGGCATTCAAACATGCGAGATTCCGTTCGTAGGGATAATACAACGAAATGCCGTCAACCACCGGCGCACCTGACGTGCGGCTCTGTTTATTTTCCCAAATTTTTTCACCGGAATTCCGATCAAATGCCACAAGCCCATAATTGTACGGAATGGAAAGATAGACCAAATCGCTGCCGACTGCCGGATGCATATAACTCGGCATGCCGCCGACAGCAACGGAGGTCTCCCAGATTTTTGTGCCGGTATGCCGGTTCAATGCTGTAAATCTATCACCGGGACCGGCATAAATCACATCGTCTGCCACCGCCGGCGCCGCAAAATTCCATACGGTACGATCGGTTCCGTTAATCCCGAAATCGTATTCCCAGATTTTTACACCGGTCAATGCATTTACAGCGATCAGCGACCCCAGCAATGTCGAAATATAAACTGTACCGCCTTTTACAGCAGCACTGCATTTTACGGCGGAGCGAGTTTTATAATGCCAGAGAATTTCGCCGGTCGCTGCGTTCAGCGCGATCACACCGGACTCGCCGGTACGTCCGTCCGCATCCACCGTCATAAACAGCATGCCGGCTCCAACCACCGGCGACGCAATATTTACGCACCGGTTCAACGGCGCACTCCATGCCAAACGAAAATCACCCGCTATCGAAAGATCGCCGGCACCGGTATGCTGCGCATTACTTTGAAACTGCGGCCATGCGCCGGCGGATTGCACCGCCGGAATTTCCGGCGCATTGCCGGCAATCTGAAACGAACTTATAACAGTCGTTGCCGGTGAACCGGAAGTCCATTCAACTTCAATTTCTGCGGTATGTGTTCCTTTTGCCGGTAAAATATCAGGTGCAGTCCAAATCCAGCCGCCCTGATGCGTTAACGGGAACCATGCACCGGAATCAATCCGTCCGCGCACCTGCGCCGGCGGATCGAACGCATCATAAATTCCGGCGGTGAATTGCAACGTACCGGTGCGATACTGCGCGCCGTTTTCAGGCGAAATGATTCCAGCGGATTTTTTTACGGCGCTGAGCCGGTATTCGACATTTTCAATTTTACCGGCGCGCGCGGTGATCCACGCAAGCGCGTTCGGCGAGCCGTCATCGCCGCCGTGCAGAATGCGCGGTGAATTAATATTAACCGTCTCATCAATATAATAAATCTGGCGCGAATGCAAATGTCCAGTGAACGATGCTTCAACGGTGTGTCCGAACTGTTGCGCTTCATTAATAAGCCACGGGCGCACCGGTGCGTGCGTACACAAAACAAGTTTAGTGCCTGTATTGATGAGCGGCAGCAGATTGCTGAACCAGGTTTTTACATACGCTGTGTTGTAACGGCTGCCGGCTTGATTGAGGTACGGTGTGATAATAAAAAGAAAGCCGCCGAAATGGAATGCGTACTGCGATGGGCCGAGATGACATTCATAGCCGCCCTGCGGATAATTATCGTATCCCTGCACCGGCGTACCGGCATCGCTGTCGCCGGGAATGTCGTGATTGCCGATCGTGCTGAAATATGGAACATCACCGAGCTGTTGCAGCGCTTCGGCATAAACCGGCGCCATCGTCCACGGATTGTTGACAAAGCAGTCGCCGGTATCGAGAACAAAATCCGGCCGTACCGGCGCACCGGCAATATCTGCCAGCACCTGTTTAAATGCATTCACGGTACTGTTTGTCAGATGAATATCAGTGAAATGCGCGACTGTGAATTCGGTCTTGTCCGCCGCCGCCCATGGACGCAATTCAAAATCCAAAACCGCCGTAATGCCGGTTTTCGGAATCGGCTCGTATGGAAAAACAGTGGAATATTTTACGGCGCCGCGAGTTCCGCGCGGTGGAACAACATGCACAAACCGTGTTTTATCGCGATCGGTGATCAACTGATAATTGCCGGAAGCATCGGTGAGAACCGTACTGATTGAATCGGAAACGATAACACCGGACATCGGCTGATTATTATCATTGCGCACAGTGCCGGTAATTGTCACAGCACCGGCGGACTGTCCGAAGGCACGACCAGCCGACAGTACACCGGCAGCGGCAATACCTGCTTTCAGACAATTTCTGCGCGTTGCTTTCATTCTTACTTATTTTCGCCACGGAAGCTGTTTAGCCGTCAGCGCATAATTTTCGCCCCAGAAAAGCGGCATCGCCAATCCGGTGCGAATGGCGGCGGCGTTGGCGCCGCCGTACAGATGCGCGATACGGTTGCCGCCACGCGGATGGCCCATTTCATATTCATGCACCGGAAGATTAAAATACGGGTATTCTTTCAGTACTTCGCGAATGGAGCGCGCACCCTGCCGCATACCGGCCATAATCAGAACATCCGGACGGAAACCAAGTTTGATTCCTTTTCTCAGCCATTCGTCCGCCGGCGGATTACTTTCGGCGGCGTTCAGAAATACGAGATCGCCGAGACGTGCGAGCAATACAACGGTTTCAGCGTCCGGCGTTTTATCCGGATTGGTGGTCGGGTGCCCGACGTCCTGCCCTTTTTCGTCTTTGGTCGCATTCCAGTTTTCCATGTATTGCGAACCGAGCATGGTGTACATTTCCACCGGACCGATTTTCTGAACGGTTTCATATTCCGGCACGATCAGATGATCCATGCTGTTCCAAAGCTCTTTCAACTGCTGCGGCACAACGGTCGGTTTGCCGAGTTTTGACAGGCGTTTAGAAAGATCATAATCGGCATGATCGCCGTGCGGATGTGATGCAAAACTGACATCAACAATTTTTGCCAGTCGATCTAACTGTTCGCCGGACCAGTGAAAGCCGGTGCGTTTCGCAACCGGGTCGGGCTGATCGGGATTGCCGCAATAGGTCAGGCGCGGGCCTTGCTGAAAATCAACTGCCATCGCGCCCTCTTTGCTTTTGATGACGAGCGATGAGGAATAGAATTTAAAAATACGAACGCCGGACGTGACGGTGCAGTTTTCGAGTTCGGTTAAGCCGCGCTCAACCTGCCGCAGATAAAAATCGCGCAGCGGAATCAGTTCCTTGAGGTCTTTATCCGAAATATCTTTTTTAACGGCGAGATGAACGAGTTTATCCATCGACAATGCCGCATACGCGCGTTTCGCCAGATTTTCCGGCGCCGGCGGATAGGCCTGCAACGTCTGCTCAAGCTCTTCAATGGTCATGCTATCATCCACCGTGAACTTTAAATTTTTCTTCTGACCGAACGTACGCTGCAAACCGGAGAACGCCAGTATTCCGGCGGTGGCGGTCAGTCCCGATTTCAAACAGCTTCTGCGTGTTGCTTTCATGGTCATGCTCCTTTTATTATCGTATGATTACATTATTGCAATTCTTTATGATAACTCCCTGCATACCGGAAATCACCGGCGCACCGTTTAATAAATTATTTTCAAGCAGAACGCCGTCCGCGCACTGAATGGAAACCGCCGGCGAATTTGCAGTTGTCAGCTGATTATTCTGAATGGTGATCTCGCGGTGTCCGATACCGGTTTTATTTTCCATTCCAATCACATTGATCGCCGGTCCGCCGCTATTGATCACCTGATTACCGGCGATATCCAGCCCGCGCACAAAACCGGATTCGAGCCACGCATAACTTGACTCAACCAGAATTGCATCCATTCCGGAACGCTCAATTACATTGCTGTAAATTTCGCCGGCGGCACGCACCAGAATGCCGCGCGACCGGTTGTAACCGAACCGGCAGTTGGCAATTTTAAACCCGTTGCCCATGCGGTCGCGCGCGCCGACTGCACCGCCAATCGCCATATTCTGTCCGCCGGAAATCCACTCCGGAGCATCTGCCAGCACAATTGTGTATTTGCTTGTTAAAAGTTCACGTACCTGTTTCAGAACACCGGCTTGTGTTTCAATCCAGGCAAGTTCCTCGGCGTTCACCGTTCCGTCCGCTTGAATTGAAACCACCTGCGCGTCGTTAAACGGCACGCCGTTTTTATTAATAATCTCAAGCCAATCGCCGGCCTGAATATCCATTGAGCGCCGCGCGATTACGGTGAGCGTGTTATTGGTTGCGCCGGCGATCAGATGATAAAGGCCGGAAAAATTCACCGCGTCATCGCCCTGAAAATATGCAGAACTTTCCAGCAGTTGCGCGCCGCGCACAGCGCTGGTGCTGTGATAACCGTCGGCGTTAAGTGAACGGACGCGAAAATGTTCGCGACGGACCGGATCAGATTCCAACGGCCGGCGGTCAATCACACATCGCAGATAGGTTGTGTTATCACAATCGCTTTCAAAAAAACCGAAACTGTTTGCGGCATAAAGCGTGATGTTTTCAAACCGGACGTTTTGCGATCTGCTGGCATAAACTGCATGCGGAATTGATCCGCCGGGCGCATGTTCAGCCTTAAGCACTAAAATATCACCAATCTGCTCGCCGCCCAGTTTATTCCGCTGCGACGAATCTTTGATCACTTTCAATTTGCGCGCATGAATCATTTCCGGCGCGACGAGATGATATTCACCGTAACGCAGTTCCGCACCATCGGCCTTAAAAATTTCACACGGACCGGGAACCGCTTTATCCGCCGCCGGAAATCCATCAAATAATTCTACGTCCAGTTCCATACCATCGCCGGAAACTGCAGTGACGCGCCCCTGCGTAAACGGCAGCGGATCATAATCAATCGTCATGCCGCGGATGGTGACATTAGTGCAGTTTTGAACAGTGATAGCACGCGTGGTTTCGGTGCAAACCATTTCAACGCCGGTGGCATCAATTGTGATATTGGTAAGATTCTGCAACAGGAGATGCTGCCGGCTTTTCGGTGATACATAATATCGCCCCGGCGGAATGACAATGTTTGTATTTCCGGCAGCGAGTTCAGCATTAATAAACTTCACCATATCAAACGTCTGAAGTGAAAACATGAAACCAAACTCCGGCATGATGGTTTCAATGATCAGCTCATCAAGATATGCGCTGGTGGCTGCATTGGTATCCTGATTATTAAAATGAACCTGCGCGTGTGAAAGCGTCACCGCCGCCGGTGCATCATCTTTGGTATGAGTGAACGTTCCGCTGTGAACCGTTGTTCCGTTAACAACCGCCAGCGCAGCACCGGCGGCGAAGTTGTACGTCAGTTCAACGCGAATTACATCGCCGGCGGCATAAACGCCGGTGAATTTTTCACCGGCGTTTTGATCCAGTACGCCGCCGAAAAACTGAGCGAATCCCGGTGCCAGATAAATGTACGGACCGGAACTTCCACCGGTAACTACGCCGTTATTATTTCCACCGAAACCGATTGCGATATAATTGGCCACCGGCGTGCGAACCACCGCCGAAATTTTCAGCGCGGTCATGTCCGGATATTCAGTTTGCGGCGACGATGTTCCGTTCGTTACGCGAACCCGGTAATTTGCACTGGCTCCGCGCTTGAAATACGCTTTGCCGGTACCGTCCAGCACAATGCTGTTGGTGTAGTGATAAAAATTTGTCAGCGTTGTAAACCAGCTTGATTCAGAAACATCAGCACCGGCGGGACCGGTGAAACTGTTTGAATACATAATTCCGGCTCCAGCGTTTTGGAATACCGGCAGCAGCAAAAGCAAAACAGTTTGTATGATTCTGCGCATAAGTTAACGGAAAGTGATGTTTTTTGAAAATTTGACCTGCACTTCCGGCAGACGGTTTGTCAATAGCCGACCGTTCAGCGTATTGTTTTCGAAGCGCGCATCTTCAACGCACTCAATAGAAAGCGCCGGAAGGTTCGCGGTGTTAAATGTATTACCAGAAAAAAGCAGTTTTTTGTGTCCCGGAAATTCACCAAGCCCGTGAATTTCCACCGCCGCGCGGCGGCTTTGATTCACTGTGCAGTTCTGTACCGTCAAATTCCGGACGAATCCGCCTTCGAGCCACTCATAACTCGGTGCAATTAAAAACGCCGCCATGCCGCAGTGTTCAATGGTTGTATCGCGAATTTCACCGTAGGACGCTTTTACCAGAATTCCGCGCGAACGGTTACGCGTAAAATGGCAGCCGATCACTTTAAACTGGTCGCCAACGCGTTCGCGCGAACAGATGATCGCACCCGGATTAACTGGAAACTGCTGATCAAGTTTAACAATATAACGCTGTCGTAACAGCATTCCGACAAGCGACAGGCTTTGCGTCAATTTAACTTCTTCCGGCAGTGCCGCGTCGGTAAGGCGAATTGAAACAACTTTTGCATCGGGCAGTGGTCTGCCGTTGAAATCAATCACTTCCACACAGTCGCCGGCTTGAATATCCATTGAGCGGTGCGCAAGTACAATCAGTTCGCCGCGTTCAGTGCCGGCAATGAAATGATAGGAACCGGTAATATTAATTGCATCGTCACCCTGAAAATGCGCAGTACAATTTAAAATCTGCGGGCCGTGAATTGCGGCTTTACTGTGATAGCCGTCGGCATTCAGCGAACGCACACGAAAATGTCCGCGCTGCACTGGATCGGATTCCGGCGCGCGCCGGTCGATCACGCAATCTTGATAAACCGTACGGTCGCAGCCGACTTCCAGGAAACCGAAGCAGTTGGAGGCGTACAGTATCATTTTTTCGAAGCGAATGTTTTTGGAATTTTCGGTGTAAACTGCGTGCGGATTGCGCCCGCCGAGTGTGTCTTCGGTGTCGAGCAGAATAATGTCGCCAACCTGCTCGCCGGCTTTTTTGTCGCGCGATTTTATGAGTCGCAGTTTTTTGCCGCCGAGCGGTTCAATGCGGAACGGCGCGTATTCATCGCAGCGGTACGTTGTTCCGTCCGCTTCAAACATTTCATATTTTACAGCAACAATTTTTTCCACCGGCGGAAATCCGTCGAACAGCTCAATATCATACGTCAGTTTATCGGCGGAAATCGCGGTGATTTTCCCCTGCGTAAATGGCAGCGGGTCGTAATCAATCGTCATGCCGCGAATGGTGACGTTGGTGCAGTTCTGCACGGTGATCGCGCGCGTGGTTTCGGTGCAGACCATTTCAACGCCGGCGGCGATGACGGTGACATCGGACAGATTTGCAAACAGCAGATGCTGTTTGCGCACCGGCGTTACGGTGTAACGTCCCGGCGGAATGACGATTTCTTTTTTTCCGGCGGCGAGTTCACCGGCGATGAATTGCGGCAGATTAAACGCTGTTTCCGCCGGCGCGGTGGAGATCAGCGCAATGCAAAAAATATTAAAAATCAGTTTACGCATTGTTTCTGGCTTTCCGCAGTTCAATAAGTTTTTGGCGGGTTTCATAGGCTTTCTTTTCAGTGATCGGATAGGTCAGCGCCAGCAGCACCGTCAGCAGCAATGAAACTCCGGCGACCCAGGTGAAGCTGAAATGGAGCCAGTAGACAGTTTTCGACGACTGCGTTTCGAGCGTGGCATCAAAGCCGGTCCACTGCAATACATAACCGGAGAGCCACATGGCCAGCGCACCACCGAATTTATACACCCAGCCGTACATTGCACTGAACATGCCTTCGCGGCGCTCGCCGGTTTTTAATTCATCGGCATCCACCGCTTCGGGAATCATTGCGTTAATGAACATATAACCGGCGGCACAGCCGATACCGAACAGCACGGTTGGAATAATTGAAAGATATGGATTGGCCGGCGTGTAAAACCACCAGCGCAGAAATGCGCCGACAACACAGAATGAAAACGCCACGATGAGCGCGGTTTTCTTGCCGGTTTTTTTCGACAGCCGGTCCATCACCGGAATGGCGAGCATGGTTGCAAACGGCATGATGTAACCGACGAGTGTCATCAGCTGTCCGGAGACAGTGCTTTTATCACCGTCGAACAGATGATAGATCGTCACATAATAACCGAGCGATCCGACGGTGACGACGCCGAGATAGCTAACGACAGTAATCAACCCGAGATTTAAAAACGGCCAGCACGACAATGTTTCTTTTATACTGGTCAATACCGGGATTTTTCCGCGATCCTTGCGCGCGTCCTGATGATCCAGTGCAACGTGCACTGACGGGTGCTCACGCGAAAAAATCGCGGTGATTAAAATCATAATAAAAATCAGCGCCGCAATCCAAAGACTGTTCCAGCGCATGCCGTCGGCGCGGTCGGCAAAACAGCTCATGCTGGTGAGAACATACAGACTCGACACTGCGATCACACCGACCTGTTCGAGTACGGAACGAATTGAAATGACGCTCGTGCGTTCGTGATAATCCGGCGACAGTTCCATGCCGAGCGCGGAATACGGCACCGATAAAATTGTGAATGTCAGATAGAAAAACAGTGACGAAACCAGCAGCCACCAAAAATAAAATGTGCTGCTCTGTCCAGCCGGAAACCACCAGACGGCGAGAAATCCAAGGGCGCACAGCGGTGCGCTGAGTGCCAGCCACGGGCGCCGGCGTCCCCATTTTGAACGGGTGTTGTCGGAAATATGTCCCATGATCGGATCGGTGATGGCATCCCACAACCTGCTAATCAGAAAAATCCAGCTGATGGCAACCGGACTCAAACCGAGCGTGTCGTTAAATACCGGATAAGTGAACTGCATGTATGCCTGAATCAGCAATGCATAGCCGAGCATGCCGCAGCCGTAACCCGTTTTTCTGAAAAACGGAACTCTGTCTACCGGCGCTGTTGTGTGATGACTCATACCAACGCTTCTTCCTCCACGCAGTTGAGTTCCTGCATCCATTCGCCGCGCAAAGAACCGTTTACATTATTATCCGCCACATCAATATTCCGGCACGCTTCAAACGTCAGCATCGCACGCATACGCCCGAGCGGCGGATAGGATTCTGTGCGCCGGATTGTATTGCCGGCAAAACGGATTCCGTCGACCGATCGCGCAAAGAGTATTCCGGTGTCAAATGAAAAAAACTGATTGTTTTCGATGCGAATATTCCGGTGAAAACACTCCGGATTTTTTTCCGGTACCGCGATTTCCGGGTTAATATCAATCACCGCACGACCCCATTCCGGTATGCCGTAGCAGCAGTCGCCAAATTCATTGTTGCGAATCAGCACATCGCGCACCGCGCCGGATTCGAACCAGTAGTTTGCATCGCCGCTGATTTTTATTCCGGCGCCGGATGATTCAATCCGGTTGTTTTCGATAATAACTTTGCCCGGTGTTGAAATCAGATAGCCGCGGGCGCGGTTATTGCGGCAGATGCTGTTTTGAATCAGCAGATCCGGCGTCCAGCTCATATTTTCTACTGCGTGTTTCGGTTGAACAAAATCCGGCAGGTCATTTTCGAACGTGATGAGTGAATATTGCGAATTAATCCACGTTACATTTCGAATTCTGTTTTCAGCATAACTCAACAGCGTTTGGTTATCCACCAGATGCACGCGGTCGCCGGAAAATCCGATTTCAACGCCGTGCTGTTCGCAATGCACCAGTTCAACCAGCAGCGTGCGGCAATCAACCACCTTTTTAATCCGTGTATTAATTCCGTGCACGTTGCACGGATCGTCAAGCTGACCTTCAAACTGACAGTTGTCTACGATAATTTGCCCCCGGCAGTTTACAAAATGCGTTGCGTCCACCGTCACCGAAAGAATCCGCCCGTCCGCCGGTTTAATCTGACAGTCTCGCATTGTGACGTTTTCGCAAAACTGTCCGATCACGCCCATGCCGCCGGCGTGAAACACCGTCACATTTTCAAGCAGCGTATCTTTGCTCAGCTTCAAGTGAATTCCGGGACACCAGCGGTGAAAATGCCGGAAAATCAGGATATTGCCGGATTTCGGCAGATGCGGAAATGATTCAACTAAACGGATTCTTCCGGCGCCAGCATATTCCACTTTCAACGTTTCAGGGAAACCGAGTCCCAGCGAATCGCCGCTCATATATGCCGGCCCGCGCGTAACCGAATCCATTTCAAAAATACCTTCCGTCAGCGGACTTTCCCAGCCCTCGCCTTCAAACATCAGCGCGCTGTTTTCAATGCGGTACGGATAGCGTGCAGGATCAATTTCTACCGTCACACCGGATGCGTCTGCATCAAGCACCATACCTTCGGAATAGAACATACGCTGCCAGTCAATCGAAAAATTCTTTAAGGTAATATTTGAAGACTGCTCGACAACAAACGGAATGATTTCACCGTGAAAGATGAATTTCGACCCACCGCCGTCAATGACAACATTTTTCTTTCCAATCACCGGAAATGCAACGCGTTTTAAACTGTGGCGATTGTTGGAAATATAATAATATTTCTCAAACGCAAACTCAGGCCAGAAGTGATATTCACCGGACGAAAACTTAATCACCGCTCCGTCACTGCAATTCTGCAACACTTCAATTATCTGCAGGGTGGTGTCTTCGTATCCCGCTTTTATAATAATTTCTTTCATGATAATAAACTACTTCACCGTTGCAGTTGCACTGAACGTTTTGAGTTTTATATTTGTCTGGTTTCCTTTGCGGGACACGTTCATATAAAGTCCAACGCCTTGTACATCGGTAAATTCAACGTTCACCGGCGAATTCCCGATAGAATAATCTTCAGTTGAAATTGTACGCCACTGCACCGCCGCCGGTTTTATTGAAAACAGTTCTGCGCCGGAGCCTTTCTTTTTAGCGTCCGATACATAATAGACACCGCCTTGTCTTACAACGAAGCGGATGTCCATCGTGCTCGCGGAAATTCCGGTGAAAATCGCCGACAGTTTATCGTCTGCCGAAAACGTCGCTGTTTTTCCGGCACCGGCAAGAAAATCAGTTTTATTCCACACGAGAATTCCCTTGCCGGCAGTTTCATAACCATCCTGCAACGGCGGATAAACAAAAAGCTGAAAGCCCTCGTCATACCATCTGAGTTTTGAATCATATTTTGCATCCGGAGACCATGATGTGATGAATCCACCGTGTACGGCTGAATTCGTTCCACCCGCGTCGGCAATCAACGGACGGATATCCGAAAAATTCCAAATATAACCGCTGTTCTTCATCACGTCCGCTTTGCGCGAACCGACACTGCCCAGTCCGGCGCGATTAAAATTTACAATTTCCACCGCTGATAAAATCCCGGCAGCGGGAATTGCTATTAAAAACAGTATTATTTTTTTCATTCAATCCCCTCCAAAATATCGCCGGATTTATTTTATTGTGGCATTCGCCTGAAAATCATTAAAGCGAAGAAGCGACTGATTTCCTTTGCGCGTTACGTTCATATAAAGTCCAACGGCCTGCACATCGTCGAACTCAACCGGAGCCGCCGATTTCTCGATGCTGTAATCATCCATTGAAATTTTATTCCAGGAAATACTCGCTGGTTTTACGGAAAATATTCCAGTAGACGGATCGTTTTTGACCACGCCGGAAACATACCATGCATCACCCTGCTTCACCGCAAAACGAAAATCGCGCGTGCTAGCGGATACCGCCATAAAATTACACGACATCGTGTCGTTAGCAGAAAGTGAAACGCTCTTAGTATTCGCACCGTTCAGGAAATCTTTTTTATTCCACAAGAGAATACCTTTGAAAGCCGTGTCCGGACCAGCGCCGAGATTCACCTGCATTAAAAACTGGTGCGTATACCATTTCAGTGCCGGAAGATAAACTGGGTCGGGTATTGACCATGTGGCAATCATACCGCCGTACACCGTGCCATTCGTTCCGGTCGGATGAGTCAGCAGTATTTTAGATTCTGAAAATGCCCAGACAACTCCGTTCGCAGAGCGGGAATCCACTTTGCGTGACACTACCGTCGGCGCACTTTCCGGACGGGAAAAATGGACAATTTCAACAGCCTGAACAAAAAAACCGGCGGTTAATGCGATTGTAATTATAACTGACTTCTTCATCGTATACTCCTTCTGTTTTTATCCTAAATCGAATCTGAACTGATGTGCTTCGCCGACTGCATAATAATTCCGGTACGGCGAGTAATCCGTTACCTTCACTGTTTTACTCCCGGGCGTGAATTGTAAAATCCGCAGCGAGCCGTCATCACGGATCGTCTGCCGTTCCGGTGCGGTTCCATCACGCGGCAGCGGACGTACGCCGCCCTGAAAATTAATCAACATCTGACAGACTTTATTTCCGGCATCACCGGTGCTTTCAAGAAAACCGGTGCCGTTGTTCAGCACATGCCCGTTGAACGTCATTTTTACATTCGGATGTTTTTTCACCAGCTTCTGCCAAAGTTCCTCGCCGTCATTGGATTCCGGCATTGGATAACTGTGCGGATTCCACGTCTGATCTTTGCCTTTTTCGGCCCAGTTATAACGCGTGCTGTCGCTGTAAAGATATGCGTGTGTAAAAACAATTACGTTTCGATCAGAATTCGCGGCAACAATTTTATTCCCCCATTTAACAACTTCATTGCGCGGACCCCATTCCAGCGCCAGCAGCAGCCACTTCTCGCCGCCGGCTTCAAATAAATGATAGGTATTCTGCATATCACCGGTTTTCAACGCTCCGCCAAACGTCGGCCACGCCGCATATTTTTTATACGGCAGATATTCATTCAGTTTCGTTTCGCGGGTGGCAACCGGACGATAATCATGATTGCCGGTCACGAACGCATACGGAATTTTTGCATCGTCCAGCACCGCAAAACAGTTGCGCGCATTCTCCCACTCAGGCTCAGAATTCATGTTCGTAATATCGCCGAGCTGCAGAACATATTGGATATTCAATTCGTCGCGTTTTTCAGCAATCCAGCGCGTCTGGCTCAAAAACACTTCCGGAAACTCCTGAGAATAATACTGCGTATCCGGCAGAAGAATCAGACTCCACGAATCTTTATTTCCGGTGAGCTGCGCTACGGAGCTCCATGCTCTGCTGCCACTCAACGCCGCTACGGTCCACAATGAATTATTAATAAACGCCCGTCTATTCATATTTATTTTCTCTCGTTTACTGAATTAAAGATACCCTCGCCGTCAGAAAAGATAAAACGAGAAAGCGCAGATCAATAATTTTACGTAAAATTAAGTGCGATAGACAATAAATCTTCACCGCCAGATGTAGGTCGCATGACCCCAAGCGATGCCGGGCGAGGTCACTCGGCCCACAGCCAGCACCGAACAAATTAAACAAAAAATGCGCGGAAAGAATTCCGCGCATTTTTAATCAGATGTTTAATTCAAATTACCAAATTTTCTTGCGCATCAAATACGCAAATAATCCGCCCAGTCCAAGAATTCCAACCGTCGCCGGTTCGGGAATAACAGAGGCCGTGACTGAAAATCCACCGCCATCAATTCTTAGATTAACCTGTCCATTCCGAGTTCCGTCAAAATAAAGTCCAACGCCTTGGACATTATCAAGCGTCAATCCAGTTGATGCAGTCGTTGCAATGTTGTAATTTGTTCCATCCGAAATGGTGAGTTCATGCCACGATGTGGTCGTCGGATCGAGCGAATAGGTCCCACCTGAAGTCATGCTATCTGCGGCGGAAGACACATACCAATTGCCGTTTTCATTGATCGCAAACCGGGTGTCCCATAGAGCACCATTGGAAAGCGTAGCAAAAGTAACATCCAGGTGATCTCCGGCTCTAAAGCCGACTATGTCTGTGCCGCTCACATTTAAAAAATCACTTCTATCCCAATATATCATCCCCAATATACCAGCACCTGTCGTCGAAGGAACAGATGTTGAAATTTGCAACCCGCCATAAGTACTGCCGTACAGTCGAAAAATAACTGCAGATTCGGCGCTTCCTGTATCAATTATTGCCCCTCCGCGCAGAATTCCGTTTGTACCAGTGGTTGTTGAAAGCACCGCATTCGTAGAAAAATTCCATATACGGGCATTACCGATCTTCGTATCTTCAGTTGGCGCATTGACGGTACTCAACCCTGTACGATCAAGGGTGATAATGTCCACAGAAGAAAACACATTAACCGCCATAATCAATGCCATACCTATTCCTACAATCGCCTTCTTCACCTCTACCTCCTTATTGTTACTTGTGACTCCACCAAAACTGAACGGTTTTAAAATACGCCTTCAGCAAATTATGAAAATGTTAATTTATTAAGTTTAAATTTTACGTAAAAATAGCAATAAATATCGTCTATTAATTGCCGGATAAAATTTCTGCTGTCGCGGAAAAACTGTTCAGCTTAAAATTAATTTGCCGGTTGGAACCGGAACGTGTGCCGCACATATAAAATCCGACGGCTTCAACATCATTAAAGTCGACCGGCGAAATCATTGCGCTGCCGAAGGTCAGCCAGACCGCATATTTTGCATACGGCAGACAGGTGTTTATGCCGGTTGTACGGCTTGCACGTGGACGGTAATCATGATTACCGGGCACAAACGCATAAGGCATATTCGCATCGTCAAGAATCTTAAAACTCGCCCGCGCATGTTCCCACTGCTCATCATAGTTATTATTGGTGATGTCGCCAAGATGCAGCACATATTTAATGTTCAGCAGATTTTTATTCGCCACAATCCACTGCGTCTGCGCCGTAAACACTTCCCAATATGACTTCGCATAATACTGGTGCGTCCGGCAGAATAATCAGCGGCCACTGTTCACTCGTACCGGACACTTTCACTTTTCCGGCCAAAGAAAGTGCAACTGACATCGCCAGCATGCCTTTAAAACACTGTCGTCTCTTAAGCATAACGATGCTCCGTTTTTAAAATCGTAAACCATGATCAGAATACCTCCGCAGACGGGAGATAAAACGAGAAACTCCGCACCGGTTGTTTTACGTAAAAGCAACGAACTATGCCGGATTCATCCAGCCGCCTTTTACGGTTTCATTGATGCATTATCACCAGCCGTAATGTACGTCCTGAACCAACGGTGGCATCGGCAATAAAATCATTAATCCGGACAGTGACCTGACCGTTTTTCCGCGCACCGTTTATATAAAGGCCGACCGCCAGAACATTATCAAATGTAATAGGTTCAGCTGTGACGCTGATGGTATAATTTCCATTCGTAGAAATGGCATGCCACGTCCCGGTTGCCGGAACAGAGGAAAAAACACCACTGCCGGTGGCAGTTATATTTTGATCTGAAACATACCAGGTTCCGCCCTGATTAATTACAAACCGTATATCCCAGGTTGTACCGCCGGATCTTGTCTCGAAGCTCGCCGAAAGAGAATCGGTGCCGGAAAATCCGACTAGTTGCGTATCGGCATTATTTAAAAAATCAGATTTATCCCAGAAAATGATTCCGGTTAAATCAGCATCTGTACCGGCGCCTCCAACCGATAACTGGATCGCATCATTGTAATACCGGAACAGAACATTCGTTTCAACGGCTGTCCAGCTGTAATTCATGCCGCCGTAAACCGTGTTATTTGTCCCTTTTACATCGTCTTTGAGAAGTTCCTCTGTGGTCGAAAAATTCCACATCCGCGCGGTCGGGGTTGACACATCAGGATTTCTTGCCGAATTACCGACTGTATTCGGAGTTCCGGCCTCTTCACTCCGGTCATAATCAACAACTGTCACTGCCGATATACTGACTGCCAGCGTAGAAACAAAACATATTAATTTATTCATAATTCCACTGTATTTTCATTATTGAATGCCAATTATATTGCATAAAAGAGATATATTTGATAGAAAAAGTTCAAAGGGCACCGAATAGTTATTTTACGTAAAAACCAAATATATACGCACTGTTTTTGCTATGGAATATCATAGTCAAACAATTCAACGACTGTTCCGGTTTTAAAATTTTCAACAGAACCGTCCGGAAAAATTTCGCACCGGTCAAAAACTTCTCCGTTTTCATATTTCATTTCAAGCTGCAGCCGGTCATTCAGTACCAAGACCTGCACGCCGGATGTATCAAGGTCACCGCCGGGCCCGTCCACCGTCACCACCGGAAACACATACGGCTCACCGCTGTACAGTTTTTTCTGCGGTGCAGACAAAGCATACACACGGTTGGTTTGCGGAACAGAACGTGTATAAAAATGCGTATGGCCGCTGATCCACAGATGAATACGGTTTTCCGGATTGCGTCCGGTTAACGCGCCGTCGGCCAAGCGGCCCGTCACTTCTGTAATATATTTTCCGGGATGCGAATACGGCGCCGCATGCGCCAGCACAATCCGGAACTTCGCCTGCCGGAATTCAGGCATTTCAACCACACCGTCCAGCCACTCCTTCTGTTCCTGGATAAACTCTTTTTCCACTGCATTAATGCCGCTGAAATGATGCGTCAGCGCATGCGCGGCGCGGTCTTCGCCGGTATCAAGCACAATATAAAACACATCGCCGCACCGGAAACTGAAATAGGTGCTGCCGTTCAGCGCTGGAAAATAAGAACACCACCGGCTCGCTTCCATACCGCGCCATTCATGATTTCCGCGTACAAACAGAAACGGCCGGCTGCAGCCGCCGAGCGCCGTCGTCTTATCAACAATCCCGGCGAGTATATCCTGCTCAATATTATCCACATGATAATACAGATCGCCGAGCAGCACCGTAAAACGGGCATCTTTCATGCCGCCGTCATAATAATTCTGTAAAATCGAATGGCGGCGCAGCGTGGAAAACTGCAGATCGGCGGTAACAAAAAACGAATACGGTTCCGCATCCGGTGAAAACGAGTGAAACGTAAACGCACCGTTTTCTATGATTGTAAGCTGCGGTTTGCGGGATCTTTCATCCTCCCAGTATTCGCGGTCCGTCAACCGCTTTTCAGACGGATTCAACAGTACAATCCGGTATTCATATTCCGCACCGGATTGTAAGCCGGTCAATCGGACTGGATGATAACTCACTGTATCGAGCAGCTGTCCCGCCACGGCATCCCACGCGCACATCCATTCATCAGCGGAATTTTTCAACCGGTATTCAACACCGGCACCTGTATTACAATCCGTGGTAAAACCGATTGTCATCGCACCGGTATCCGGATAGGTCAGCCACGGACCATGCGTAAGACGCGGACTCGCGTTGGAAATTAATCCGGCACATAACCAGAATAACCAGACATTGGATTTAATTGTAAACATAGCCACTCCTTCACATGCCGCCTGTCAGACAAAAAATGCGCGGAAAAATTTCCGCGCATTTTTAATCAGGTGTTTAATTCAGTTTACCGCACAATTTTTTTCTTGCGCATGAAATATGCAATCAGTCCGCCCAGTCCAAGAATTCCAACCGTCGCCGGTTCGGGAACAGCCGTAAATTTAAATTCTGTAACTTTAACATTCATATCTGCTGCAACACGATATCCGTCAATGTAAAGGCCAACAGCCTGTATGTCATCAAACACAACGGCGTCTTGGGAATTCGCATCAAAAAAATAATCAGTTGTACTAATTACGCGCCACGCAGTATCCAGCGGATCAACCGTTATCGTAGTACTAGCAGAGGCGTTGTCTTTTATTGTGTCCGACACATACCATATTCCACCTTGATTTATAATAAATCGATAATCAATTGTTGTCTGACCCCCGCCAGATGCCGAAACAGCAGCAGATAATAAGGAGTCGCCAACATTAGCCACACTTACGTTACTGCTTGGCTCCCAACAAAGCATACCAGTCATAGCATTAGTGGAGTTTATATCCTGGCAGTAGATTCGTAATAACATCTGAGATGCCTGAACTTGCAATGCCGGACTAAAATCAGAAGCCGACGACCAGGAATATTTAAATCCGCCGTAAATTTGATTATTAGCAAACAAAGCATTCTCTGAAAAATTCCAAACCTTACTGCCAGTTCCAACATACTCATCCTCTGTCCGGCCTGCACCGCTGGTCGGCGTCCAATCAATTAACACCGCAGAAAAACTGAGTGCCGCCATGAATAATACAACTATCCCTGTTGTCAACTTCTTCATCTCTACCTCCTTGTTGTTTATTTATGTGTACTTGTTATGATTCATCTAACATGAACGAATTTTATAATACACCGCCGATCGATCAAAAAAATGTTAAATTATCAAGTTTAAATTTTACGTAAAAACATCTGCAAACCTCAACTATTCCATATCGGATAAAATTTCCGCTGTCGCGGTAAAACTGTTCAGCTTAAAATTAATTTGCTGGTTGGAACCTGAACCGGAACGCGCGCCGCGCATATAAAATCCGACGGCTTCAACATCATTAAAGTCGACCAGAGAAACCATTTCGCCCAGCAAATAATTTTCCGGCGTAAGCACTGTCCATGATGCTGTTGCCGGATGAATAACGAATGCACCGTCTGGCGCTGAAACGCAGTTCGGCCAGGAGACATAAAATACACCGCCCTGTTTAACTACATAGCGAACATCCCAGTTTACAACGGTTGATCCGCCAGTAAATGCCATACTCAGCGTACTGTTCGTGCTGAACCGCGCAGCACTGGAGTTCGCGCCGCTCAGGAAATCCTGTTTCGCCCAAAGAATGATACCAGTCACCATATTCGTATTTTCATTACCTTCTCCAAAACGCGGGTCGACCATCAAATTAAAATATCCGGGGGTATCAGCACTGGCTTTATAAAACCGGAGAGATGGAATATACGTATTGGTCGCGCCAAAAGTCCACGTGCTAGTAACTCCGCCGTAAATCGTCGAATTGGTTCCGCGCTGCAAAGTATCCGTGAGCAGCGCATGCTCTTCTGAAAACACCCACATACAGCTGTAGCCGCTGTTTGTATTCGCCGCGCCGGAAGCATTCACGGTTGTTGTAATATCCTGCCAGCTGAACTGTACAATTGCCTCTTCAGAAAAACCGGCGGCAGCGCACAACAGACAAATTGTGATCAAAACCATGTGTTTCATACTAATCCACTGAGTTGGAAACTGAACTGCGAACCGAGTCCGACTGCAAAATAATCACGGTACGGCGAATAATCGCGAACCTGCACCGTTTTCCCATCTGCGAGAAACCGGAGAATGCGCAGTGAACCGTCGTCATAAATTGTGCCATTTCCGGCAGCGAATCCGGTGCGCGGCATCGGGCGCGTTCCGCGCTGATAATTCACCAGCATCTGGTGCACCATATTTCCGGCGTCACCGGCGCTTTGTAAAAATCCAAGACCACTGCCCATCACGTGTCCGTTAATCGCCATTTGCACCTGCGGATGTTTTTTCAGCAGCTTCTGCCAGAGTTCCTCACCGTCGTTGGCATCCGCTTTAACAGCAGAATAGCTGTGCGGATTCCATTGCTGCGCTTCGCCTTTACTGGTCCAGTCGTAGCGCGTACTGTCATAATAAAGATAGGCGTGCGTGAACATGATGGTGTTGCAGTCGGAATGTTCTGAAAGAACAGTATCCGCCCACTCCACCGTTTCATTGCGCGGTCCCCACTCTAATGCCAGCAGCAGCCATTTTTTTCCGGCAGCTTCAAAAATGTGATATGTATTTTCCATTTCACCGGAAACCATTGCACCGCCGAACGTCGGCCATGCAGAATATTTCGCATACGGAAAATAGGTGTTCATCAACGTTGACCGTCCGCCGCCGGAATAATCATGATTCCCTGACACGATCGCATAAGGAATATGTCCGTCCAGAATCGAAAATCCGGCTTGCGCATTCTGCCATTCGTCCTCATGATTATGGTTAGTAATATCACCGAGCTGAATGACATATTTAATATTCAGCGCATCTTTATTTGCCACAATCCAGCGCGCCTGACTGTTAAATACCTCTGTATAACCGGAACTTACCGGATCGTAAACATCTGTATAATACTGAATGTCCGGCAGCACGATCAGTGTCCAGTCATTCCGCGCCGCTTCCAGCGCAAAAGAAAATGCGTCCAATTTTCCGGCGCACATCAGTGCCGATGCCGCAACAGTGTTTCCTAAAAAGTTGCGACGGCTTATATGATGTATGCTCATTTGTCGTTCTTGATTTGTCATACTGATTGCATATATGATTCCACCTTGAAAAATTAACAAATATAAATCAAGTCATCATCAGGTTTACGTAAAAATAGCAACAAAATTGCGCTCAAGCATCAAAGCTGAACGTTCGTCCAAGCAACAGAATCCAATCATTTACATTGTTGCTGGCATTTAGCACCTGTATAATGCGACGCCGAAACCCGGTATATCCGTGACCTATATAATTATTATTCAGCCTCTCAGCGCAGTTCCTCTAAACATTACATTATGGCAGATAAAGCAGATCGTCCACATTCACCGGCGCCCCGGTTTCAAACGAACGATTCGCCGCAATCCCGGTTAAAATTGACCGCGCACCGTCCAGATGCCCGGCGGCGCGCCCGAGCGGATCAGGCTCTGTACCGGACGCAAAAATATCGCGCTGCAGAAGAATATCGCCGCCGCCATGTCCGCCAACTGCCTCCGGCGGTTCCACCGTATAAGGCTTCTCCCAGTGCGGGAATACTGTAATTTTCTGTGTATTACTGCGCGACTCACCGATCTGTCCGCTGGCGGCGCTGATATAGGATTTTTCAAATTCATCCAACTCAATCCGTCCTTTTGTTCCATTCAATGCAATCCGGTATCCTTCCCACGGAGAGTATGCTGTGAGCGAATATGACATCTGCACACCGTTACGATAACGCACGAGAACGTTCATTGTATCTTCAATACTGATTCCGTCGCCGAATACATTTTGGTCGCGCAGATAATGATCGCATCTTTCCGCGTTATAATACAGCCCTTCCAGCCGTTCGCCGTCTTTCAGGCTCAACGCAAACGGATCACCTGCCGCTTCCGGTGATGTACCGCGCAGATAATTATGCGTTTCACCGCGCGCTTCGGCATTTGCTTTCCCATAAAAAAACAGATGACCGAAACCGAAAACGGTTTCCGGTGAACTGTTAATCCACCAGCTTACCAAATCGAAATGGTGCGTTGCCTTATGCACCATTAAACCGCCGGAATTACGTTTATCCCGATGCCACCGCCGGAAATAATCGGCGCCGTGGACTGTATCGAGCAGCCATTCGAAATGAATCGATTTTACATCGCCGATTACACCTGACATCAGCAGTTCTTTCACTTTGCTGCGTACCGGAGAATAACGGTAGTTGAATGTGACGCGCAGTGCTTTCCCGCTGCGTTCCACCGCATCCAGAATCGCTTTGCATTTTTGAATGTCAGTCGTCATCGGTTTTTCTGTTACCGCATCGCACCCGGCGTCAAGCGCACGGATAATATATTCGTGATGCATACGATCGATGCAGGTCACTATCACGCAATCAGGTTTCTGATCCGCCAGCATCCGGTCAAATTCCGATGCGTGATAAACCGGCACCGGCGGCGCATTAAATTTTTCTTTAAATAAATTGTTGTAAAAACCCATGCGGACTTCGTTTGTATCGCAAAGACCGCACAGCTTGGATGTGTCTTTGTATGTTGTTAACAACGGGATACTGAACATTTCGGAACGGCCGCCGGTACCGACAATAACGTACCGGCGACGGGACAAAGGTGCGGTGTTTGTTTTAATTTTCATACGCATACTGTATTCGCGGCTAAGTAATCTTGTAAATATCTGCATCGCTCAATTACTTGACATTTTCGCTCATAAAAATCTATCGTGCCGTTATGCTTACATACCTTGGTTATGGATTGCGACAGTACGGCCAAAAACCTTTTGCTCCCGTTATCCGGAATTACTGGGAATTTCAGGCTGTTATTAACGGTGAAATCGGAATACTTTTCCCGGAAGGTCCGGATTTTCTGCACTCCCGGACGCTATGGATATTTCCTCCCAAATATCAACACGGATGGACCGGAAATTCATCTAAACCGGCGGAAGTCGCCGTTTTTCAATTCCGTTCAATTCCGCCGGCAATTGAGCATTACTGTGAAACATCCGCTTCGGGATATTTAATCATCAGCCTGACTGCAGCGCAATGCAGCCAATTGCGACAGTTAACAGAAGATGCAAAGTCGTATCAGACTGATTTCGGACAGGGCGCATTTATCTGCCATCAGCATATTCTTTTTGAGCTCTGCTTTCTAGCTTATACGGCGTGCGTTAAACAGCATGGCGAACATATCCGATCGCATTCTCAGCAATGTGTGCAAAAGGCGCTCCAATGGTATAACGATCACATGGAAGACAACCCAGGGCAGCTGGATATTGCAAAAGCCGCCGGAGTTTCTGTCGCCCATCTCCGCCGGCTCTTTCATGAAGTTTTTGAACGTTCACCGCGCGATGTTATTGCGCAGATAAAATTTGACCGCGCAATTCAGTTAATGAGTACCCCGGGCATTAAACTGATAGAAGTTGCTGAACGCTGCGGGTTCCAAAGCGCCAGCGCATTCTCCCGCGCCTTCAAAACATTTTTCGGGTACGCTCCGGTTTACTGGCGAAAATAATGTTTATAAGCAGCTACATATATAATGGACAGGGTTCCAGCGATGACCCAATCCGGCGTGTTGTTTTTCCTGCGACCCAGAAACCTGAACAAACCTGTTGCCCCGGCATTTTTGGAATGCCTTTTTCACCGCGCCGCACCAGATTCACCAGCATATCTGTAGCCGCCGCACCAATCGCCGCCGCATTCTGATGAATGCCGGAAATAATCCCGTGATCTTCCGACGGATGATCCAGCACCGCCACGCCGATATCATCAGGAACTTTAATTCCGGCGGCCGGCAGTTTCAGATAAAGCGATGTTTCCAGCGTAATTACTGCTTCAAGCTTATTCTTCTGAATCCACTGAACCGCGTGCAAAAGATTGAGCTGATCATAAAACAAAACCGGCAGATGAAGCTTCCGTGCATTTCCCCAAAACAAATACGCTGACGTCCAACGGTGCCGTGTCCGGACATCTAATGTTCGTCCCAGTAGAAAACCAATTCGCCGGTAACCGAGATTTTCCAGCTCATGCAGTGCCGAAAACATGCCGTCCAGATGATCATGCCGGACGCAGTCAAAACGCGGTGCGTCCATCGTTTCGGAAAGCTCAACGACGCTGAAATGGTCCCAGTTAAACGCAAACAGTTTTTTGCCGGTCTGCAGAACATCTTCGCTCAACGGCGCAATCATCACGCCGTCAATTCCGCGCGTCCACAGCATCTTGCTCATTTTCTCCGATGTCATTCCCGGCTGACGCAACCAGAATGGCTCCAATTCATACCCGTATTCCAGCGCACGCGCTTTTGCTCCTTCAAAATTTTCGCGGTGATGGCTCCACTTTTTCCAGCCGTTTTCAGTTGTATCACTCGTTAAAAACGCCAGCCGTTCGCCAGCCTGAATATACGGCACGCGCGCCAGGGTCGCCATCGCTTTCGCCACTTTCGGATTCGGACGGTACTTCAACTCTTTCGCGATTTTCTGAATACGGGCGCGGGTGTCTTTAGCAATCCGTGAATCATCGCGCAGCGCCAGCGAAACCGTCATACGTGACACACCCGCTTTTTCCGCAATATCTCTTAAACAAACGGCGTTCTTCTTCATCTCGTATTGACTATAAACAGAACCGTGCCGTACATAAATCTCAATGTTGCGTCATTTTTATATCTCTAAAATTTAAAGATACTGCGCAAAACGGGCAAAAAACAGCTCTTTAAGAGTGATGTCGATTTCGAATGTTTCTGTAGAAAGCCCCTGCCCTTGTTTAAGTAAACCGGCGGCAATCATTTCGACAGTATCTTTGTCGGACGTGAAAATATTGAGTTCATAATTTTTGTGCAGGCTTAAATCATCGAAATTGGCTGATCCGAAGCACGCCCATTGATCGTAAACGGCGGCTTTGACGTGAGTCATGCCGGGATAGATGAAAACACGCACACCGTGGTCGAGCAGCAGTTTGACCGTTTTTTTATTCGCGCTGATTCCAATCCCGTGATTAACGTCACGCGGAACAGTAACACGTACATCCACACCGCGTTTGCGCGCGGCACAAAGCTGATATACAATGGGCATATTCCACAGATATGGATTTTCAATATAGATACGCTGTTTCGCATTTTTAATTGCGCGCAGCTGACCTTTATAAATGTGAGCGCGGAATGGTGTGGTGACAGCAAAAAAAATGTGTTCCGGCAGATGCGCAGGATTTTCAATGGTCTGTTCCGGTTTTTGACGGGTACCGCCGGCGTATTCCCAGGATTCATTGAAATAGTTTTTTAATAAATTTACTGCCGGACCGGTGATTTCAAACATGGCATCGCGCCAGTCATAGCGGTATTCACGCCCGATATTCATGCCGCCGAAATAAGCAAGGTCATCGATCAGAAAATATTTAGAATGTTCTGAGGTCATCAGAGTGTGGCACGCGCGTTGCAGAGCGATTCCACCGGCGGCAAGATAATGGACCATGTCGCGGACTTCATATATATAGTTTTTCGGCAGCGACGGCGCATGCACATTCCACGCCATGCGCGTACCGGCAGAGTCGTAAAGAACCCGCACCGGAATTTCCTGCGCCTTTTCAATCAGCAGATCGGCGATTTTTTTAGCAACGTCATCATTATCGAAAATATAGGTTTTCAGATCGATCCGGCGGGTTGCACTGAGAATGGAATTTTTGAATTCAGGAAAAAAAGCATCGCCGTTTAACAGCATTTTAATTTCACCGGCCACTGGATCGCCGCTTCTCCGGTGCAGCCATCTTGTCATAATTTCGGGTTTCATTTCTTCGCCGGTGGAACAGATTGCCGGAACATTGCGAATTTTCAAAACCGGGAAAGATACGTAACGCCGCCACGACGACAAAAGCACCTCTGTCCAGAATGTTTTTATCCGCCAGCCGATTTCCGCGGTATCACTCATCGGATACTTGGCAATTTCCACCGTATTATCATAGGCAATCTGCCGCCCAAGCGTGCTGCATCCGGTGGCAGAAAGCAGGATGAGGACAAGAATATCATGTAAAAAAAATTTCATGAGTCAGCAGGAACCTAGCACGGGATACACCACAAACTGAACTGTTAATTTAGCCGGCGAAATTTAATTATTAAATTATTCATTCTTCCACTCATTGGAAATTCCGTTTATTCTCCCTGTTCTGTATGAAAAGTTTTATTCGGTTTTTGGGTCTTACAGCTGCTGCCGGAATTGCTATGCCGGTTTTTGCACTGACGCTGAATGACGTGCGCATTGAGAATATTGAAAAAACGCCGCTGGATGCGACATTTGTGCGGGCCTACACCTCACTGCGCGCCGGTCAGGAAGTTGAAAATGAAGAAGAACTGAATGCAGCGGTGGCGCGCGATGTGGATAATCTGCGCCGCTCCGGCCGGTTTTCATATGTACGTGCATTCGTAGAACGCGAGGACGGCACGTATAATTTAGTATACAGCGTGGCGGGCCGGTCGCGGCTGAGAACGTTGAATGTGATGACTGACGGGCGTATAAGCAGCCGGAAAGTCCGGCAGCAGCTCGAACTGAAGCCCGGCGATTATATCGATGAAGCTGTCGTTGGCGAAAAGGCCCGCAAGGCAGAAGCGTACTGCCGGAAAAATAAATATCCGGGAGCTGAAGTAAAATGGGAGCTGACGCCGGATGAAATACTCGGCACGGTGGATGTCATCATTACGGTGCACGAAGGCGCGCGCATGCGCGTAAAGAAAATTGATTTTTCCGGCGATCATTTCGCGAGTGACAGCCGTACAGCTAAAACCGGACGCTTCTTTGCTCAGCTTGTTCCGCGCGGCAAAACCAGCAAAGATCCGGCGGCGGATGTGGTTCGCAGTGAATTACGCCGGGAGCTGAAACAAAAAAAGACGTGGTGGATTACGCCGTGGTTTGGAGCATATCACCCAGAATACACCGAAGCAGACGTGGCAGCAATCCGTCAGTTTTATTTGAATCGCGGCTATCTGGATGTAGAGGTGGAACAGCCGGATTTAACAAGCCTGGGCCGCGGTGCACTGAAACTGAGCTATACCGTTGCCGAAGGCATCCAGTACCGGATCGGCACAATTGAGCTCGATGGCATAACACTGTTTGACGAGGTTGAGGTTGAGCGCCAGATTCGTTTGCGTACCGGCGATATTGCTTCGCGCGCCGCCATTCATTCCGCCGCCGATGCGGTGAATCATTATTACGGTAACCGCGGTTATATTAAGAATTATGTGACGCCGCAGATCACCACCGATCCTGAAACAAAAACAGCCGATATCCGTTTCAATGTTCACGAAGGCGAGCTGGCAACAATTAATGAAATCCTCATTCGCGGCAACGAAAAAACAAAAGATGAAGTTCTGCGGCGCGAGCTGGCAGTATATCCCGGCGAGCAGTTTCATCAGCAGCGCGTTGAGACCAGTGAGAACCGGCTGCGGAATCTCGGGTTTTTTGAAATCGTCAGCAGCTCGTATGATGAAACAGACGGCAGTGTGACAAATGCTTATGACCTGACATTCAAGGTAAAAGAAAAACCGACCGGCAGTTTTCTGATCGGTGCCGGTTTTTCAAGTGTAGATAATCTCGTTGGTTTCGCCGAACTCTCGCAGGGTAATTTTGATATTTTCAACTGGCCGCCGGTCGGCGGCGGACAAAAAATGAAACTGCGTGTGCAGGCGGGAACGAAACGGAACGACGTTGAAATTTCATTTATTGAACCGTGGTTTCTGGATCGCCAGCTTGCATTCGGCATCGATCTCTATCACCGCGAAGCTGGTTATTATAGCGATAAATATGATTTGATCACCACCGGCGCGCGCCTTTCATTAACCAAGCCGCTGGGCACTTTCACACGCGGCACACTCAGTTATGCATTCGAACGGTTTGAAATTGACGACCTGCACCGTGACGCGCCGGTTGAAGTTGTGAGAGAAGAAGCAGACGGCGCACGGTTGAAATCCACAGTCGGGTTCACCTTGTCCCGCGATACACGCGACCAGTTTTATATTCCGACACGCGGCAACTATTCTGCCGCCAAAGCCGAAATTTCCGGCGGACCGCTCGGCGCAGATACCGATATTTATCTGCTCGAACTTCGCTCGTCGCAGTTCTGGAGCATCGGCGATCACGTCTTTAATCTAAAGGGTGCAATCTCTACGGTAGACGGTTATAACAGCAGTGACGTTTCCGTCTTCGACCGTCTCTACCTTGGCGGTCCGCGCACCGTCCGCGCTTTCAAATACCGTCGCGTCAGCCCGCGTTCTCGAGGGCCGGATGCTGACGAACCGATTGGCGGTTACAGCAGCTGGTATATGACCGCGGAATATACCATGCCGCTATGGAATAAAATTCGCGGCGCCGTGTTCTATGATATCGGTACTGTAACAGACGATACGTTTGATTTTGGCAACCGGGGCGATATTAATTCCGGTTACGGTATCGGCATCCGTCTCGATCTGCCGATGTTCCCGATCCGGCTGGATTACGCTATTCCGCATTTGCGGGACGATGATAACAACAGCAGCAGCGGCCGCTTTAACTTCCTGATCGGCCATACATTCTAACAAAAAACCCGCTCAAAAGAGCGGGTTATGCAATTTGTCCGAAAAGCAGATTTATGCCTTGGTGACCTGCCCTGAACGGATTGCTTTGGCAGAGACCCAAACACGTTTAACAGTTCCGTTTTCATCGCGCACGCGAATACGCTGCAGATTCGCTTTAAACGTGCGTTTTGTGGCGCTGGTGATGTGCAAACCGATCCCGCCCTTGCTTTTTCTCAACCCCTTACGGACGATCCGGCGGCCTGAAAGGGTTCCTTTTCCTGTTACTGCACACTTAGCCATGACAATTTCCTCACAATCTCAAAATTATTTCAAAAGAGCGCTTAACTTACGGGCACTCTGCCTCGATAGCAAGCGCAATATCACAAAAAACTCAGACGGATTACGATCCGGCAAAATTTGCCAGCGGCGAATTCTCGAGCGCCGGAAAAATTTTAAGTTCCCGTTCGCAGACAGTAGAAAAATTTTGCAGCAGACGGTCACGCACCTCATTCAGCGCCGGACACTTTTCACCGAGTACAGTCTGCATAGACGCTACCGGCTGGCCGATAAGTCCGCACGGCACGATGGTTTGGAATCCGGTGAGATCAAGATTTACATTAAAGCTCATACCGTGAAATGAAACCCACCGTTTTAAACGGAATCCGATGGCGGCAACTTTACCCTGCTCTGTCCAGGCACCGTTTTTACCCTCAACACGGAATCCGTCGATGCCGAAATCAGCGAGTGTACGAAGCGCAACTTCCTCGAGATTCCCGAGATAGCCGTGCGAATCCGCTCCGCGTCCGCCGAGATACAGAATCGGATACAGCACCCACTGCCCCGGAGCATGATAGGTGACATCGCCCCCGCGTTCGGCGTGAAAAAGTTCGATGCCGCGTTTTTTATACTCCTCGCGCGGCAGCAGCAGAAAATTATCACGGCCGCGCGTGCCGAGCGTTATCGTCGGCGTGTGCTGCAGAATCAGAATAGTATCGGGAATTTCGCCGTTCTGACGCGCAGTCAGCAGACAGTGCTGTAAATTAAGTCCGTATTGATACGGCACCGGTTTTTCAAATTGTATCGCAAAAGACTTCATCTTTTCAGGGAATAATAGAATACGGGAATGATGGATGATTGGACGGGAAAATCAATCAGAGACGCTAAACATAAGATATGTGATTCATTCAGCTCAACACCAGCATCTCCGGCAGTTTTTCTCATGGCCCTTTATCACGCCAACACTGAATCTGCGATGCGTGTTCTTCCAGTCCCCGGAGCAGCAGATCCCGCCACGGCGTATCGGTGCACAAGATCCAGAAAACAGCATTGACATGACCTTAATCGCCCCGGCTACCGGCTTTGCCGGGAAGCAGAGGATCCAAGCAGCCCCCGAGTTTTTATCTAAAATATCATGCTCGCCGATGTAAAGGATATGATTATAAAAAAACCGTTCTGAGTAATCAGAACGGTTTAAAAAGATTCGGCAGCGTGCTACTCTCCCGTAGTCGATTCTACAGTACCATCGCCGCAGAGAGGCTTAACTTCCGTGTTCGGAATGGGAACGGGTGGATCCCTCTCGCTATAGCCACCGAAAAAAGCGGTTTTCAGTTCACAGTTTTCGGTTTACAGTTCCAAGCTGTATAACTCTGAACCCGGAACACAAAACTCTGAACATCATTAAAAATGAATTGCATAGATTAGGGAACTGCACAGCATGTGTGCCGTTAAAAAAGTAAAGGTTAAGCCGCACGACTAATTAGTACTGGTCAGCTCAACGCGTCACCGCGCTTACACACCCAGCCTATCAACGTCCTGGTCTAGAACGAGTCTTCAGGACCTTACGGTCAGGGAAGTATTATCTCAGAGGGGGCTTGGCGCTTAGATGCTTTCAGCGCTTATCCTTTCCGTACATAGCTACCCAGCGATGCTCCTGGCGGAACAACTGGAACACCAGAGGTACGTTAATCCTGGTCCTCTCGTACTAAGGATTAATCTCTTCAAACTTCCTGCGCCCACGGTGGATAAAGACCAAACTGTCTCACGACGTTCTGAACCCAGCTCGCGTACCGCTTTAATTGGCGAACAGCCAAACCCTTGGGACCTTCTTCAGCCCCAGGATGCGGTGAGCCGACATCGAGGTGCCAAACGACTGCGTCGATATGGACTCTTGGCAGTCATCAGCCTGTTATCCCCGGAGTACCTTTTATCCGTTGAGCGACGGCGCTACCACTAGCAACCGCCGGATCACTTAGACCTGCTTTCGCACCTGCTCGACTTGTGGGTCTCGCAGTTAAGCTCCCTTCTACCTATACGCTCTACGCATGATTGCTGACCATGCTGAGGGAACCTTCGCGCTCCTCCGTTACTCTTTAGGAGGAAACCGCCCCAGTCAAACTGACCCTCTGACACTGTTCCCTGCCCGGTTTCACGGGTCAAGGTTAGAATTCCGTCTACTCAAGACTGGTATTTCACCAATGGCTCCACTGTGCCTTACGACTCAGCTTCAAAGCCTCCCAGCTATCCTACACATAAGCAGCCAAAACCCAATATCAGATTACAGTAAAGGTTCACGGGGTCTTTCCGTCCTACCGCGGGTATCCGGCATTTTCACCGGAACTACAACTTCACCGAGATGATTGTCGAGACAGTGTGGCCATCGTTACACGATTCGTGCAGGTCGGAACTTACCCGACAAGGAATTTCGCTACCTTAGGACCGTTATAGTTACGGCCGACATTCACCGGGGCTTCGGGTCGGAGCTTGCACCCCTTGCCTTAACCTTTCGGCATTGGTCACGTGTCACACCATATACATCCTCTTACGAGTTAGCATAGTGCTATGTTTTTGATAAACAGTCGCAGCCACCCTTTCATTGCACCTCTCTCGAGCTTACAGAGTAAATCATTCACTCAAAAGAGGACCCCTTCTTCCGAAGATACGGGGTTAATTTGCCGAGTTCCTTAACAATCTTTCTCTCGCGCGCCTTGGAATATTCTTCCATCCTACCTGTGTCGGTTTTGGTACGGTCACCTGTTGAACTCGCTAGGAGCTTTTCTTGGCAGCAGAGCATCGGCTGATCCACTTTGGCCGTAGCCGCAGCGTCCCGTCACTTCTCAGAGTTGTCCCAACGGATTTGCCTATCGGAACCTCCTACAAGTTTGGACTGCCATTTCCAATCGGCAGCCAGCTTAGCTTCCTGCGTCCCTCCATCACTCAAATGTTCAACCGGCAGTACGGGAATATTAAACCCGTTTCCCATCGTCTACGCTTTTCAGCCTGGACTTAGGGGCCGACTAACCCTGGGCGGACGAACCTTCCCCAGGAAACCTTAGGATTTCGGCGGACAGGACTCTCACCTGT